>NZ_DBMACV010000012.1:0-58356 GCF_057861905.1 Phocaeicola sp.
GCTGGAGTAGTATAAATGGGGCCAAAAAAAGCTTTGAAGGGGTTGTTATCTACAACAACCTCATATTCATCGTACCTATAAATCGTTTAGGACAACATTGCCTTAGGATATGAAAAAGAATGGAACAAATTCCACTGGAGCAGCAATTATACATTCTCTACCAATCAAAACAAGATTTTGGAATTGGCTGACAATGCAATCAATCCTGCAACCGGGGAATCATTTTCTATCAGTACATTGAACATGGGCGGACTGGGCTCTGCACGTTTCTTATTGAAAGAAGGAGGTTCAATGGGTGACATTTATTCAAACCGTGACTTGAAACGTGATGCTAACGGCAATATCTATGTAGATGCAACCGGACAGATTGCGACTGAAACAATTTCGAACGTAGACGATTATATTAAATTAGGTAGTGTATTGCCCAAAGCAAACATGGCATGGCGCAATGACTTCTCGTGGAACAACTTCCGTTTTGGCTTCATGATTTCTGCACGTCTGGGTGGTGTGGTATTCTCTCGTACACAAGCAATGCTCGATGATTTCGGTGTATCTGAATCTACAGCCGAAGCACGTGACCAAGGTTACGTATTAGTAAACGGCAATGACCAGATTAATCCGGAAGCATGGTATCGTGGTATTGGTAGCGGTGACGCTGTTGCACAGTATTATACTTATTCGGCAACCAACGTCCGTTTACAGGAAGCTTCAATAGGATATACATTCCCACGTAAAATGCTGGGTGATGTATGCGACCTGACGATTTCACTTGTAGGACGTAATTTGTGGCTGCTTTATTGCAAAGCTCCGTTCGATCCTGAAAACGTCGCTTCTACAAATAATTTCTACCAAGGTATCGACTACTTTATGATGCCTTCAACCCGCAACATTGGTTGTAGTGTAACTTTAAAATTTTAAACGTAAAACGCTATGAGAAGTTTCATAAATAAATTGTTATTAGGAACCTTGACAGTTGCCAGCGTAGCTTGTACCGGCGACTATCTGGAAATAAACTCTAATCCTTATCAACCGGGAGATTTGAGTGCAGACGATTATGCACTGGGTTCTGCCATGAATAATTTGGCCAGCTGTGTCGTTTCATCCGATGTTAATACTGCACAGTTTACAGACTGTCTGCTGGGTGGTCCCTATGGTGGATATTTTGCCGATAGTAATACATCGTGGAGTAAGACAATTGCCAATTTCAATGCTTCAGACGACTGGACAAGAGTATTCCTGAAATCGGATCGTATTATTCCTATTCTATATACAAATCTTACTGCCATAGAAAATCTTGCTACACAAACAGGTAATCAGGTTCCTTTGGCTATTGCTAAAATAATCAAGGTAGCAGCTATGAGTCGTGTCACGGATGCTTATGGACCTATTCCTTACACAGAAATTGGAAAGGACGGTTCTATTACGACTCCTTATGATACACAGGAAAAGGTTTACGACACTTTCTTCCAGGAACTGACAGAAGCTGTACAGGTGCTGCAAGCCAATCCGGAAGCTGCGCTGACAGCAACTGCCGATTATGTATATAGTGGCGACCTCACCAAATGGATTAAATTCGCAAATTCATTGAAACTCCGTTTGGCTATGCGTATTTCTTATGCTGCTCCTGCAAAGGCTAAGCAATGGGCTGAAGATGCAGTAAAAGAAGAAAATGGTGGTGTCATCGAATCAAATGCAGACAACGCTCAATGGAATTACTTCGGAACGACAACCAATCCGCTGTACACTGCAACTCGATATAATGCAGCAGAAGGGACTGAAACAGGTGGTGATACTCACGCTGCTGCCGACATTATCTGTTACATGAACGGTTATAACGATCCTCGACGCGAGAAATACTTTGTAAAGTCGGAATGGGGAGAAGGAATGGAATATGTAGGTATCCGACGTAGTATTGAACTTACCAGTCTGGGTAATAATGTCCGTAAATATTCGGGAGTAAATATTGGTCAAGGTGATCCTATTTATTGGATGAATGCTGCCGAAGTTGCATTCCTGCGTGCTGAAGCCAAACTACCTTCATTCAATTTTAATGTTGGATCAAAAACAGCCAAAGAATATTATGAAGATGGCGTAACATTGTCATTCGAACAATGGGGAGTAAACGGAGCTTCCACCTATCTGACAGATAATACAAGCAAGCCAACAGCATACAGTGACCCTGCCGGAACAAACAGTTATGCATCGCAACTGTCTTCTATCACAATAGCATGGGATGAAACAGCAAGTGAAGAAGTTAAACAGGAACGTATTATTACACAGAAATGGATTGCAAACTGGATGCTGGGAAATGAATCCTGGGCCGACCACCGCCGTACTGGCTATCCTCGCCTGATGCCTTCTACTGAAGCAGGAAACAAGAGTGCAGGAGTAGTTGACTCTAATGTAGGCGCCAACCGTATTCCTTATCCTTCAGACGAATATGTAAGCAATGCTGTAAATATGCCGGGAGCACTTTCTGCTCTGGGAGGCGCAGACAATTATGCCACTAAAGTTTGGTGGGACAAAAAACCTGGAAGAGAAAACATTCAGGCAGGTAACTAATTTTATAATCTAAAATCATTGGTATCTTATGAAAAATATAATAAAATCAGCGCTGGGATTGCTCGTGATGGGAAGCTTGTCTATGGCTTCTTGCACCGATGTGGAAAGTCTGGATATCAACAGACCAACTGCACAAGAACAAAACCCGGAAGCCTATGCCAATTATCTACAAAGCCTTCGTGACTACAAGAATGCAGAGCATAAAATCGTATATGCATGGTTCGACAATAGTACAAAAGTACCTGCCAGCCCTGCACAGCACATGACTAATATACCTGATAGTGTAGATATTGTTGCACTAATGTATCCAGAAGCTCTTGCTGACTTTGAAAAATCTGACATTGAAACAATGCATAGCAAAGGGTCAAAAGTCGTTTATACAATCAGTTACGACGATATCAAGACAACATGGGAAGATCAGCAGGCAGTAGCTGGCACAGAAGGTAGTGCAGCTGACTTCAATGCTTATCTTCAATCTGAGCTGGATAAACAACTGGCATACTCTTCATCTTTCGACGGAGTGATTGTCAAGTTTGTGGGGCAAGATCCTACATTTATGAATACAGCAGAAAAAGAAGCTTATACAACAACACAAAATATTGTGTTGACTGCTGTAAAGAACTGGAAAACTGAAAATCAGGATAAGTTGCTGACATGGCAAGGGAAACCTCAAAACTTGACAGACAAAACAATATTAAACGATTGCGAGCATATCATTTTAGATATTGATAAGGTAACTGATACAAACCAGTTGTTACTCACTGTAAAAAGTGCTCTTACCGAAGGTGTTCCTACTGATAATATTGTTATTGCAGTATCAACAACAGGAGCTGACACTTCTGATAAGAAAACAGGATATTGGGATACAGACGTACGTGCACTGAGTGAAGTTGCTTATTGGGTGGCAGCAGGATATCCTGAAACAGATGGTTTCACAAGAGCTGGTATCGCTATATATAACGTGCAAAACGATTACTATGCTACAGGTGGAACTTACACTTACGTAAAAGAAGCTATTAATATATTGAACCCGGCTCCAACTAAATAATCAGAATTATGAAAATTAAAAATATTTCTTTCATTTCTTTGGCGCTGTTAAGCGGAGCTCTGGCTACCAGCTGTACAGACGATATAGAAAATTTTAGCAATAAGATATTCATGACGGATAGTAATCCCGCTACAGTCTTGATAAAACCGACTTCAGTAGAAGAGATTCAAGAGTTCACATTATCTATTCCTAAACCGGAAGGACAGGATGTTACCTTCACTATTGCAGCTGACGCAAATTTGGTGAAAGCATACGAAGGTATATACTATACCAGTGGAATGGAAATGCTCCCATCTGAAAACTATGAATTATCAACAACCTCAGGAATAATTCCTGCGGGAAGTTTGAACTCAGATCCTATTGCCATCAAATTCAAGGGACTTGATGTTATTGATGATAGTAAAACTTATGTATTACCTGTTACAGTCACAAGTTGCAGCATAGACATTCTGGCATCTAACAAGACCCAATACTATGTTGTAAGAAAAGGTGCCTTGATTGATGTCGTACCAGATATTACAAAGAATGCTATTTATACAGATGCCTGGGCTACTCCCGAAAAGTTTAAACTGAAAAAACTGACTGCCGAAGCTCTGATTTACCCAACAGTATTTGGTGATGGACATGAAAGTGGCATCAGTACATTAATGGGAACAGAAGGAGGCTTCCTGTTGCGCTTTGGTGATGCAGGTCTGGATCCTAATGTTCTGCAAATAGCAACAAGCGGTGCTGGAAACTTTGCCGTATCAAAAGCTGTAAACCTGAATACATGGACACATGTCGCTGTTACTTATGATAGTGAAGCACAAGATTTGTACGTGTACTTTAATGGAGTAGAAGTTGATCACTTTACAGGAGTAAATGCCGGCACGGTAGATTGGAGTCCAGAGCATTCGAATGATAATGACGGCAAACCAAGAAGTTTTTGGGTAGGACATTCTTATAATGATAACCGATGGTTCGAAGGAAGAATTTCTGAAGTTCGCGTATGGGATAAAGTATTAACAAAGGAAGAAATCAACGCAGACAACCATTTTTATGTAGTAGAAAATCCTGAAAGTGAAGAGAATCTTATTCTCTACTGGAAATTGTGTGATAATCAAACAAATGATGTAAAAGATTATAGCCAGTACGGCAATAATGGTGTATTTCAGAGTGAAGCTACATGGTTGGAAGTAAGTCTTCCTGCAACAAATGAATGAATACCTTAAATTTAATTTGTAATTTATTATGAGATATATAAGTTTTAAATTAGCTTTCATGGCAGTGGTTCTCGCATTAGCGGGAACTACTTTCACTGCCTGTGAAGACGATATTGAAATCACAAATGGAATAACCAACCCATGGGGTAATGTGGATGGTACATTTGGTGCTGTACGTTCGGCTGCCGGAGCACAAATGGGAGCTACACTGACAGCAAAGAATGGTGAAAAAGCCACAGGTCATGTTTATTTTGAACTGAGCAAGACAGCTACTCAGGACACCAAAGTAACATTCAAGATTGACAACGATGCACTGACCGCCTATAATGCTGCTAATGGTACGAATTATACAACATATGAAGGTGCTACCTTATCAAACAACGGAGAAGTAACAATTCCAGCTGGTAAGAGAATTTCAGACTACATTGATGTCAATATTCCGGCAGGAAATTCTGGTAATGCCGTAGCTATTACAGCTACAGCCGATAACGGCGTAACTGTATCAAGCAATAATTCGTCTTACATATATCAGGTTAAATCGGTTACTTATCCACAGCACAATAAAGCAATCAAAAATTTGTGTTACATCGAAGTAAATAATGAGAACCCACTGAACGCTGGCGAATATACTCTTTCTAATGGAGAACCATTCTTCGACATCGTAAGTATCTTTGCTGCCAACATTAATCTGGATAGTGATGGAAAACCTTATATTTATTGCAACGAACAAGTCAGTTATGTTCTTCATAATGCAGACAAGATTATCCGTCCATTACAAGAAAAAGGTATCAAAGTACATTTGTCCATCTTGGGTAATCACGATGACGCCGGCATGCGTAGCTTAAGTGAAGAAGGAGCTAAAGCTTTCGCCAAAGAATTAAAATATTATGTAGATATTTACGGCCTGGACGGAATTGACTTCGACGATGAATATTCTTCTTATGCCGAAGGAAGCTTCAAAGGTAGTGCACAGTCTGGAACAGGTGTTGTAGCAAGTACTGCTGAATGTACACCTGAAAACTATACAAACCTATTGAAGGCATGCCGTGAAGAATTACCTAAAGAAGAAGGTATAGCCTTTGGTATTTATTGGTATCTGTACAGCGATCATCCTCTTGGCTCTGAAGTTGAAAGTTTAATTGATTATACTGTATATGGTCGTTATGGCTCTTTCTTCGAATATTATGGTCAAGACATAGACAACAAAATAGAAGCGCCATATGCAATTACACTAATTGCCGATAGTAACGGAAGTCCTGTTGTTGTTCCTGTTTCCGAATCGAGTTTGCAAAAAGTCAAAAATAATGGTTACGGTTATATGGCATTCTATAACTTAAAATCAAGTAAACTGTATACTTCAACATTCAATCAAGTAGCATCAATTCTTTGGGATGATACAGTAGAATGGACAGGAAACACTTATGCCCGTACAGAAACTTCTCCTGTGCAATACTCTAAACCGACTTATGAAGAATGGTTAGGAACTTGGACAGTCAAGGCAAGCGGTTCCTCTTTGTATTATTACGAAGCTGGACCATGGTGGGACTGGACTAACTCGAAAGAATTTACTGTTACAATTGCCGAAGGAGATGAAGCTAATACTTACAAAGTATATGGCTGGGAAAATTACTCAAGCAAAGTAAAAGCCATTACCGATCAATACCCGTTCATTGCACAGTACAATGAAGATGGTAGTATCTTTATTGATGCAACAGAAGAAATAGTGGGCACTCCTACTACTGGAGAGAATGCAGGCAATTATGTATTGACTATCGGTACTTACAGCGGACAGAAATGGAGTGCGGTTGACAACTATGCATATGGCAAATATATTCTGGAAAGTTCTCCTAATGGAGCTGTACAAATGTATTATTATAGTTCATCGCCTTTGAATGGCAGATATGGCTTTGGACTATTTAAAGTGGACGATAATACAAAAACTTCTGTTATGGATGTAACGGAAGCGCATTCAGCAGGCCATGTATATACTTTCAGCAGATAAACTGATACTTTAAATACTTTAAAGTATTACTAACAATAAAATCCGGATTTCAGCAAATGATTGGCTGAAATCCGGATTTATTTGTTTGATTACCGTGTCAGAAAACAACAGTTTACCAATGGATCAATTGAAGAATTTAATCCCGATAAAATATGTTCGGGGTTGAGTTGGCCCATAAAAATACTTCGAATCACGTAAAGCACCTTTATCCAAATCTTTCTGGAAAGCATTAAACATGTTCTGTACACCACCATTCACTTGAAGCTTCAAGTGGTCATTCAGCACAAACGTATAATTCAACTTCAGGTTCAGCTCCATAAAATTCGGTGTATGTTCCAATCGGTCTTTTTCAATATAACCGGCAAAGTGAGGAACAACCATCGGCCCTGTATAGATTCCAGAGAAAGAAAAATCAAAATTCTTCAGTGGGGCTGAAGTAAAAGTAAAATAGCCGTAATAATCCGGTGTACGAGGCATGCGTTTAATAGGAGCAACATCTGAATCTTCACTCCAGTTTACAGCCTCTGTATATCGACTTTGCTGCAAGGTAAAACCAAGTTGCAATTGTGCTTCACGCCCGTGAGCTATTTTATAGTCGATATTGGCTCCATACACACGTGCTCCATATCCGTTTCGTCTTTCCTGTATTTCCGCACCGGTGTCGGCATCCTTCCCTATTCCTGTCAGGTAAAAGACATCATTTAAGGAAGTGTAGAATCCTTCCACCAACAAATCCGACTGAAAATGTCCGATGTTGAAACTCCAGTCAACAGAACCACTAAAGCTATTCGAACGTTCAGGCTTCAACCCGTCGGCCAGACGAATAATCATCGCTTCACCACCTACAGCCGCTACGTGCAAGTCTTCATCGTAAGCCTGCGGAGCACGGAAACCGGTAGACCAGGTCAAACGTCCCTGGAGTTTATCCGATGGCTTCCACAACAAATTGACACGCGGACTGAATATAACATTATCTATCAGGTTATGCTTATCCAAACGGAAACCCGCCAAAAGCGTAAAATAGTTCATCTTCCACTCATTTTGAGCAAACCCGCTGATTATTCTCACATTCTGCCGTAAGTCGCGGTTGTAGCCTGTCATCACATCATGCAGTGAGTTATAGTTATATTCAAGACCTCCAGTAAATGTTGCAGGCGAGAAAAGACAATCTTCCATATTGCCTACGTACATAGCTCCACCTACAGCAGTCAAATCCTTTGTCTTTCCATAAGCATTAGGATTTTTCCCGGCTCCATAATAACTATTACGGTCTATATGCTGCACAGAGCCATAGACTGATAATTTATGACGATATTCATTAAAAAAGACATCATAAGTCAGCCCTCCACTATTGATAATATGCTTGGTTTGTTCAGTAATATCCGTTTCGTGAGGCTGAAGATCAAATTTATTACCCCCACGGCGGAACTCATTCGTCGTATGATACTCCAGACTAATACGGCTGAACTGTGTAGGACGATAATAAGAACGTAACCCAAACGTATTCATATTCAATTTGCCAAGTTCCGAAAAGCCATCACCATCTGCATCATACGGATTACGGTTACGGTACGACTGATAGAGAGCGATTCCATACGAATTATCTGATGAAACAAGCGAAGCATTGGCTCCCATATATTGCTCCCAGACCTTTCCATTCAGGTTTGACATGGTAGAAGCTACCTGAAAAGAATTACTCACAGGATCTTTCGTAATGATATTAATCGTTCCTCCTACCGCATTGGCGCCAAACAAAGCAGAACCGCCTCCTCGAACAACTTCTACACGTTCAATCATATTGGTAGGAATCTGCTCCAGACCGTAAACGCCCGAGAGAGCACTCATTACAGGACGACTGTTTATCAATATCTGCGAATAAGGGCCTTCCAGTCCGTTTATGCGTACCTGTGGAAAACCGCAATTCTGACAATTGTTTTCCACACGTAATCCAGACTGATAACTCAATGACTTCGCCAGATTGTTCGAATTGACAGCCTCAAACAGTTTATTACTCATTACATTCACAACGACCGGTGCTACCTTACGGCTTGTTTCATTTCTATTGGCTGAAACAACCACCTCATCTGTCATGATTGTTTCTTCTTCCATCACAAAATGTATGTCGACCGTGAAATCTTTACTTACCGTAACTTTCTTGGTCTGAGTATTGTATCCTATACTCTGCACTTTCAACGTATAATTTCCGGCAGGAATATTTTTAAAACGGAAATAGCCTTCAGCGTCAGTAACCGTTCCTTCTCCCGTTTCTACAATCAATACTGTAGCGTAAGGCAAACTATTTTCCGTACCTTTTTCTATCACGTGTCCGGCTATGATATTTCCTTCCTTCACCGGTTCGGTTGCTAAGCTCACCAAAGAACATAGCAATCCCATTATGAATAAAATATGTTTTATCATTTTATATTAATCTTTTCTTTTGTTACTTATTAACCTGTTCCGCCAAGACTTACCTGCAACATGAGATAAAGAAGCCTGGTTTGGACATAATTCAAGCCTTCCTCCGGCAAGCCTTCATTAAAGGCCATCCGAAGTAACTCACTTAAAATCAATCCAAATACAAAAAACAGGCACTAATTCGGTTTCCTATTTTTATTAAATCAAATGAAAAGATTAATGGGAGGTGCACGCAAATAAATCCCTTCCCCGTACAATGCCAGGGTATGGAATGCATTAAAATTAAAAGTTAATAAATAAAGTAGAGGAAAATCGGGACAGACTGATTCTGCCGTATGCCAGTCTAACGAAGTAAATGTAGACAAATAATGCAATGTGAGTGCTTGCCCGCCCGAATGAGAATGATGTTCAGTAAAAGGATGCGAATGGACTATAACAACCCCGTTCACCTCGTGTATATGGACATACAGTGTCGTAACCGTATAATATACCGCAAACAAGGTTAAAAGGCCCAACGCCCAAATGCGTATATGACGCGTTTTTACTTTCATCGGGCACAAAGATACGTGAAGTTATCATTTAAAAAAAATGAAATACCTTAAAACATATTATAACGATTTAAGCCATCCATAATACTTTGTACTTTTTCCATATAAAGACAGGAATCCGGAAAAAATTATAGTATATGGAATCTGACAAGATACACCCGTAAAGTCAAAGTAATGGAAACGGGCCTCTATAAAATAAAAAAAGCGATTGTTCGTATGAACACCGCCGATTTCCTAAAGAACCCCCATTTAAGGGTTCTTGCATCTTTTTCTCATCCAGTTGTTGTTTTGTTTGTTATCCTTCCTTTTCTTTTCTACCTTAAAGCAATCTTTCTAATCCTATTTCAACTAATTCCTGAAAACATTTACCTTTTTATCCTAATACCTTAAAATAAAAACCTAAAACTTAATACCTTAAATCTAATACCTTTTACTAAAATTGCTTTTTTACCTTAAATCTAATACCTTTTTTCAATTACCTTAAAATCTAGTCTAATACCTTTGTGTATCTTTATTATCTTTTGGTTTCACAACCATGATGCAAAGGTATGGCTTTCTATTTAATCGGCAATAAGATGGATGCTTTTTCTTCTATAATAGACGTTTTTCTTGATTTATATCATGGAACAATTTATTCATTCGTGTGCGACAACGAAAAGCATACACTACAAGGAGTTATTTATGTGTCAATTTAAGTATACGCTGGTTGCTGCTTCCCCGAAATTCCAGCTTCGGAGAATATAAAGATTGTTCAAAACGCCCGTCAACCAGTACATCAATATACGCCAATATCGGCTTGCGTTGCGGATCGGCCAGCAACTCTTCATAAGTATATCCCGTATAACACCAAATGTTCTGCTGCGTACGCTCACGGAATTCACGGACAAGAGAAAGAAACTCTTCGGGTGAATAGAACGGATCTCCTCCCGAAAAAGTAATTCCATCCAACAAAGGATTGGCATTGATTGCCGCTATCATTTCCTCTATTTTCTCCCGGGTAAGAGGTTGACCTGCCTGTGGATTCCACGATTCCGGATTATGACATCCCCGACATCGGTGTGTACATCCTGACAAATATATGGAGAAACGTATACCGTCCCCATCGACTATCGTTTCGGAATATGTATATAAATAATGTAACATAATAAAATTCAGCCTTAATCTTAACCACGATCCGAAATGAAAAAGGCTTTCCTACATACAGATATCTATTCCCCAAGGGGACTACTACACAATATCCGAACCTGTATGCAGAGAAAGCCTCTATTAAATAACAAACGAATGAATTAGCAGTGTTTTACTCTATCGCGTTCTTCTGCGCGCTTTGCCGAGTTCCAACTGTTTAAATCTCCGGTCAGATATCCGGTAATACGGCGCATGCGTAGAATATTTTCACTGTTGCAGATTGGACATTTATCGTAAATAACGCCTTTGTAGCCGCAGTTATGACAGGTATCTACCGGATGATTAATCGAACCATAACCGATACCTTCGTCATGCATTACCTTTACAATCTTGGCAATTGCTTTCACATTTTTCTGAGCCTCTCCGTCCAGTTCAACATAAGTAATGTGTCCTCCTCGCGTCAACGCATGGAAAGGAGCTTCACATTTTATCTTTTCTACGATCCTGATGGGTTCTTTCACATCGACATGAAATGAATTCACATAATAATCGCGGTCGGTTACCCCTGGTATCACACCATATTTACGACGGTCCATACGAGTAAATCGTCCGGAAAGCCCTTCAGCAGGAGTAGCCAGTACTGAATAGTTCAAATGATATTTCTGCTTAAATTCTTCTACTACACGATTCATTTCTTCTACAGCTTCATACAATGTGTCCCATGCCTTCTGACAATGTCCGTGTCCTTGTCCGTACAGAGCTACCATGGCATTGTGACCGCCAATGAAACCAATACCCAATGTTCCCTGATTCAGTACGTCACCTACCTCATCGTTCGGATTCAGCTCACTGCCTCCTTTCCACACATTGTTACTCATCATGAACGGAAACTGCCGTGCCAGTGCTGTACGCTGATACTGATAGCGGGCATAGAGCTGCTCGGCTATGAAGACAGCCATATCGTGTACTGAATTGATAAACGTTTCTTTCGCCAGACGTTCTACGGCATCCTGTCCCTGATTCTCAGCTACACTTTCAGCCTTAATACGCGCCTCGATGGCAAGACGCGGCAGATTCATGGTAGTAAACGACAAGTTTCCACGTCCCAATGAAGTCTTTTCACCGTTCAGATTTTCGAATACACGTGTACGACATCCCATCGTCGCCAGTTCATAACGGTAGCGTTTCGGATCGCTTGCATCCCATTTTTCGTGACGATTGAAAGGTGTATCAAGGAACATGAAGTTCGGAAACAAAGCCTTGGCCGTTGTCCGACAAGCTTTCAGAAACAAATCAAAGTTTGGAGCTTCAAATTCAACTTTCCCATCCATAGCAGCTTCAAAGTCCTCCATCGCACGTTTATAGTCTGCTTCAGAATAAGATACTCCATCTTTTATTTTGAATATCTGAATTGGAAATACAGGAACCTCTCCACGTGTACCTAAGCCTTCGATGGTCGCTTTCAATAATTCTTCTATCACCATTCGTCCTTCAGCCGAAGTATCTGTTCCATAATTGATTGAGCTGAACACTACCTGATTTCCTCCACGCGAATGCATCGTGTTCAAGTTATGGATAAATCCTTCCATAGCCTGATGAGTATCCTTGCGTACCTGAGCATACGACTTACGTAAAATGTGTTCCAGTTCACCGGCCGTCAGTGTAACGCCTTGTCCGGCCGCTGCCGAAAGGAAACTTTTCTTTTCATCCTCTGTCGGAACAATAGAAGTAAAACACTGTTTGGATACAGTCAGTATCGCAGCCTCATCCAACTGTATATCTCTCATATCAAGATAAAAGGAAACAGACGATGCTACTGCTTTCTGAAAACTCTTGAGTACACCTTTTGCCATGAAAAAATCGAAAGCCGGAATTGCCTGTCCTCCATGCTGTTCATTCTGGTTGGTCTGGAAGATAATAGTTGCCAGCGTTGCGTAACTCTGAATGGATTGCGGAGTACGGATACTTCCATTCTTTGTATGAAAACCACGTTCAAACAGGTCATCAAGATCATATTGAATACAAGTTGTTGTCTTGGTTGGATAATAATCCAGATCGTGAATGTGAATATCTCCCAACTGATGTGCTTCAGCATACTGCTTGGGCAAAAGGTATTTATACGTATAATCTTTGGTAATCTCCGAAGCAAAAGTCATCATCTGTCCCGCCGGAGTATGACTCGACATGTTAGCGTTGCTCAGATTTACATCATTCTTGTCGATAGCCACAATGCCATCCATAATGTGCTTCATCTGCGTTTTGCGGTCGCGTTCTGTATTTCTCCACTGGCGATAAATGATGTATTTCTTGGCAACTTCAGGCTGCACTTTCATCAATTCTGTTTCTACAAGGTCCTGAATCTCCTCAACTCCGATCGTCGGATTCTCAAAATGAGCAATAACACGCTGAGTAATTTCATCAATCAGCTCTTCCTGATGAGCCAGTCCTGTGGCATTGAAAGCTTTACTGATGGCATTTGTAATCTTTGAAGGCGAAAAGTTTTCCCGCTTCCCGTCACGCTTGATAATACAGATTTCAGTTAAATTCATACTGTTTGCTTTGAAAAGTTAATAAAAAGATTGGATTTGCTTTTCGTGGCAGGTCTTCTGACTGATCTCTCCCCGGCAGACACCTTCCCATTGTATTCAAACAATAGTGGCTTGCACATGCATTGTCTCCGGTTCATTAAGAATCACAGCAGCGGGTACTGTTGCCGATTTACACGACATTCCCTTTTGAAACGCTTATGTTACCTAACGAAAAGCTCTACAAAGATATATCTTCTGATCGAATAAATAAAAACGGACTAACAGATGTTTTTCTAAATTGAGCAACTTTTAAAACGCAAAACCAACCTACAGACACATACAGAGCGTACAAACGGACAACTCTTATTTATATAAACTTTTCTATTTGGATAATTAGATTTATTTCTTATTACTCTAAACAAGGAATAATCTTTTTCTTGTTTTCGGGTTTCCTATTTGCAAAAATACAGATCGGAAACCCGAAAACGGTATAATGATTTATTGATTGACGGGCTCCAGTCCCATTTGCTTTGCCTTCTTAAGCATAAACTCAAAAGCAGCATCGTGTTCATTAGGAATAATCCCATCCAGAATAGCGTCCTTTATAGAGCTTTTCAGACTGCCGATTTCCCGACACGGCTGCAAGTTGAATACCTTCATAATCTCAGCACCATCTACCGGCGGCTGGAAATTACGGATACGATCCTTTTCCTCCAAGTCTTTCAGTTTCTGACGTACCAGTTTGAAATTGTCGAGAAAGCGTTGTTTGCGCACTTCATTCTTCGAAGTAATATCTGCTTCACACAGCAGCATCAAATCGTCAATATCATCGCCAGCCTCGAAAAGCAGTCGCCGAACAGCCGAATCGGTCACTTCTTCATCGGCTATCACAATAGGACGCATATGAAGACCGACCAGCTTTTGAACGTACTTCATCTTTTCATTCATAGGCAACTTCATCTTCCGGAAGATTTCAGGTATCATCTTTTCTCCGATGAAATTATGATTATGGAATGTCCATCCTACACGAGGATCCCAGCGTTTAGTGCGCGGCTTTCCAATGTCGTGCAACAAAGTAGCCCAGCGCAACCATAAATTATCGGTAACCTTTGCAATATTGTCTACCACTTCCAGAGTGTGATAGAAATTATCCTTATGTCCTCTTCCATTTCTGACTTCTACTCCCTGCAAAGCAACCAGTTCCGGGAAGATCAGTTCCAGCAGTCCGCAACGGTCTAAGTCAACGAAACCTTTCGAAGGTACAGGTGAAAGCAATATTTTATTCAATTCATCGGCAATGCGCTCCCGTGAAATAATCTTGATGCGCTCACGGTTACGGCTCAGGGCATCAAATGTTTCATCCTCTATAAAGAAATTCAACTGAGTAGCAAAGCGAATGCAGCGCATCATGCGTAAAGGATCGTCACTGAATGTTATATCCGGGTCAAGAGGAGTTCGTATGGTACGTTCCTTCAGGTCGTCCAGACCGCCGAACGGGTCTACCAGCTCTCCAAAACGAGCTTTATTCAAACATACTGCCAATGCATTTATGGTAAAATCGCGGCGATTTTGATCATCTTCCAACGTTCCGTTTTCTACAACCGGCTTACGGCTATCATGGCTATACGATTCTTTTCGAGCTCCAACGAATTCAACTTCCACATCGTGATACTTCACCTGTGCAGTTCCAAAGTTCTTAAAGACAGAAACATGGGCACCACGTCCCAACTTCTTTCCGAACGCTTCGGCTATCTCAATTCCACTGCCTACTACTACCACATCTATGTCTTTCGACGGACGATTCAGGAATATATCACGCACGTAACCTCCTACCACGTAACATTCCAGTCCCAGTTCGTCAGCAGTTTCGGATATCAGATTGAATATTTTGCCTGTAAAGTGTTCTTTCAATTCCATGTTTATTACAAAATTAGCGTGCAAAATTACAAAAAAATGAAAAGCCTCGCAGGGAATAACTGATTTAATTGTATTTTTGTTCCGTAATAAACTGATTAATTATATGAAAAAGATAACTTTAGCAGCCGCAGCCCTGATTGTATTATTGTCAGGATGTAACAATGACAGCAAAAACGCAGGAAAACTGTTCCAGCGCGCGGAACTGGCTTTTGCTGCGGGCGACTATAACCTTGCACGGTTACAGATAGACAGCATACGCACCTATTATCCCAAAGCTGTAGACGTACGGAAGGCGGGCATCCAGCTCATGCAGCAAATAGACTTGCAGGAACAACAGAAAACGCTAACTTATCTGGACAGCATGATGGTCGTCAAACAGGCAGAACTCGATTCTATAAAAGGCAATTTCGTGCTGGAAAAAGATACGGCTTATCAGGAAATAGGAAACTACTTCTATCCGACTCAGGTCGTAGAAAAGAATATCGGACGTTCTTTCCTGCGTGCACAGGTTAACGAACTGGGGGAAATGTCACTCACCTCTATTTATTGTGCAGGAGGAAATATCCACCATACGGCTGTAAGAGTCAGCGCAGGCGATGACACATTTGCCGAAACACCAGCATCCAACGACAGCTATGAAACAACCGACCTGGGACGGGCCATCGAAAAAGCCGACTACAAGGTAGGCAATGATGGAGGAGTTGCAGCTTATATTGCCGCCAATCAGGACAAGAAAAGCCTCAAGCTGGAATTTATTGGCGACCGCAACTATAAGACAATTATGTATGCCAATGATATCAAGGCTATAACAGAGGTCAGCAATCTGGCACGTATCCTTGCCGGCATAGAAGAAATACGCAAAGAACAAAAAGAAGCAAACTTAAAAATTCAGTTTGTTACCCGAAAAATGGAAGAGGGAGAAGCCAAACAGAAATAGAGCTTCTGATAAAGTATCTCATAATCATAAAAAATAGTCATGTCAATACTCGAGTTCGGAGTTATGACATGACTATTTTTTGCATCGGTCCTCTAAGCATGAAAAGGAAATTTCTTTCCCGAGCAAAAGGCTATCTAATCTATTAAGAAACAGAGTCTTGAATTTCATCTACTAATCATAAGCTGAAAAGTAAAGCAACCTTCGTGAAGGGCGTGAAGGGCAAAAAGACCAATAAACACCTTTATTAAATAAAAGCGTCAGCATATCTCGTCAAATTTCTCCCGACGTTTTTTGAAAATTTGTACAAAAGTTTTTTGTTTTTGTACAAAAAAACGAGCAGGCAATTACAGAAAAAGAAAAACTTCACAGCACGTTTCACCGCATACCGCATCATCTCTTCTTATTTACCAGTTCTCCGAACAATCAGAATACTTACTTCGTATAAGACAAACATAGGAAAGGTCACCATCAATAATGTAACTACGTCGGAAGTAGGTGTAATAATAGCAGCAATGACAAGCGATATGATCAGTGCATGTTTCCGATATTTAGTCATAAACTCAGCCGTCAGAAAGCCAAGTTTAGCAAACAGCCATGCAAGAATAGGTATTTCAAACGTGATTCCCATCATCAAGCTTAGCATGGTAAGTGTATCGATATACGAATTAATCGTAATGGTGTTTTCTACTTCCGGACTCACCTGATAAAGGGCCAGAAAACGAAAGGTGAAAGGAAAAATCAGAAAATAACTAAACAATACGCCCAAGAGAAACAGAACATACCCCCATGCTATAACCCGCAACGAATAACGTTTTTCATTTTCATACAATGCAGGCGAAACAAAACGGAAAAGCTGATAAAGAATATAAGGAGATGCCAGTATGATGCCCGCATAAAATGAAACGTTCATGTGCATGAGAAACTGCCCCGACAATTTGGTATTAATCAGGCGGACATGAAAGTCGTTCGCCTCAAGCCCGGACAGATGCAAGACATTTCCTATCCACTCGAAAAAGCGATAAACATAAAAGTCATTATCCTTTGGCATCAGGATTATATGGAAAAGTTCATCCTTAAAGAAAAAGGACAATAACATAAGCACAACAACCACACACGCAATTCGTATAAGTGTGGCTCTCAATTCATCCAAATGGTCCCAGAATGTCAGTTCCGATTCATTTTTTTGCTCCACGATAGTTACTTTTCCTTATTTTCCGGTTTATCCGTTTTTTCAGCAGAATCTTTCAGATTTTCTTCTACCCCATTCATTCCGTCTTTAAAGCTTTTCACTCCTTTGCCTAATCCCTTCATCAGTTCAGGAATCTTTTTACCTCCAAAAAGCAACAGTACTATCAAGGCTATGAAAAGTAATTCTTGCGTACCGATTCCCATAAATAATAACATGGTATTCATGTGTTTTAATTTAGTTTTAATAAAGCAGATGTGTTTCTTTACCAAACAAAGGTAAAGATTGTTTTTAACTTGTGCAAGCCACGGCAACCCACCCGTTACTTTTTCACACAAAATAGTTATAAAAAACATCATTTTGCTTAGGCTTGCCCGCTGAGAGGAAGCAAGCCTAAGACAGAATATCCTCCTTTTACCGATTCAAATCCGTTCTGCCACTTTATTCCAGTCTACCAATTTCCAGAAAGCCTCAACGAAGGCAGCCCGACGATTCCGGTAATCGATGTAATAAGCATGTTCCCATACATCTATCACCATCACAGGGCGTAATCCTTTTGTCAACGGATTGCCGGCATTCGATTCTGCAACAATTGAAAGCTTATGTTCCTTATCAGCAACCAGCCATACCCAGCCAGAACCAAATAATCCCAAAGCCGCTTTCGTAAACAGTTCCTTAAATGTGTCGACCGATCCAAAAGCTCTGCTTAACGCATCAGCCAGTTTCAACGGCATCTCGGTCTGTCCGCCAGTCAGACTCTGAAAGAAAAAAGTATGATTCCATGTCTGTGCGGCATTGTTGTATATACCTCCGTCTGCCTTTGTCACGATCTCGTCCAAAGACATACTCTCATAAGGCGTCCCAGGTATCAGTTTGTTCAGATTATCTACATAAGTTTGCAGATGTTTACCATAATGAAATTCGAGTGTTTCCTTACTCATATACGGGGAAAGTGCGTCCATCCCGTAAGGTAACTGAGGCATTACATGTGTCATAATTTGTAGTATTTAGGTTAATCTATATAGATTCTGCTTTCGCATATACAAACTTAATTCTTATTTCTGAAAAAAAGAAGACTGAAGGCAAAGAAATATGTCCGACAAGCATAATCAGACAATTGATAACTCCTCATAGCAAAACACCACATCCAAATTTAAAAATAGTGAAATTTTTCCGTAATTAAGTCGAAAGCCCGCAGATTTGCCCACTTTTACGTAACGAAAGATTCGTTTTTACAAAAGAACTTTCCTATCTTTGTAGCGCAAGAAAAAAAAGAAATACACTTTTATAACATAACTTAAATAATAAGAATTATGGAATTTGTAACTAACGAAAAACTTACCATTGTTGGTGCTGCCGGTATGATCGGTTCTAACATGGCTCAGACTGCTATCATGATGGGTCTGACTCCGAACATCTGTTTGTATGACCCGTATGCTCCGGGATTGGAAGGCGTAGCTGAAGAATTATACCACTGCGGTTTCGAAGGCGTAAACGTAACTTTCACTTCTGATATCAAAGAAGCGCTGACTGGTGCTAAATATATCGTAAACTCAGGTGGTGCTGCTCGTAAAGCTGGTATGACTCGTGAAGACCTGCTGAAAGGTAACGCTGCTATCGCTGAAGAATTCGGTAAGAACGTAAAACAGTACTGCCCGGATGTAAAACACATCGTAGTTATCTTCAACCCGGCTGACATCACTGGTTTGATCACATTGCTGTACTCTGGTTTGAAACCAAGTCAGGTTACTACTTTGGCTGCTTTGGACTCTACTCGTCTGCGCAGTGAATTGGCTAAACATTTCGGCGTATCTATGGACGCTGTTGAAAACTGCCGTACTTACGGTGGCCACGGCGAACAGATGGCTGTATTCGCTTCTACTGCAAAAGTTAACGGCAAACCGTTGATCGACATGATCGGTACTGACGCTTTGACTAAAGAACAGTGGGCTGAAATCCAGCAGAAAGTAACAAAAGGTGGTGCTAACATCATCAACCTGCGTGGACGTTCTTCATTCCAGAGCCCGGCATACGTTTCTATCGAAATGATTGGTGCTGCTATGGGTGGTAAAGCATTCCGCTGGCCGGCTGGTACTTACATTTCAAATGATAAGTACGATCACATCATGATGGCTTGGGAAACTTCAATTACTGCTGACGGTTGCCACTGCGCTGCTTTGAACGGTACTGCAGAAGAACAGGCTGCTTTGGATAAGAGCTATGCTCACTTGTGCGAATTGCGTGACGAAGTTATCGCAATGGGCGTTCTTCCAGCTATCTCTGAATGGAACAAACTGAACCCGAATATCAAATAATTTATATTTCGAGTATAACAAGGAAGGAGATTGACGAATCAATCTCCTTTTTTTATTGTGTCCAGATTTCACTGCTATTCCAAGAACTTTACTATTTACTTCTCGTACATAATCAAAAGGGAAAAGTCAAAAGTTCCTCATTCAAAGTTTTTTAACTAAACAATATGAACCTTCATCCCTCCAATTCCGTTGTATAGATTTGAATTCTTTTTATAACGGATACTATGAAATCAAGAACTTTCCTTCTCCTTTTCTGTCTGTCGTTCTGCAACATTTCCCTATATGCTCATCAGATAAATGATGAGTCTTCCTGCTACTTCAACGATTCAACAAGTAGCATCCCCCCGACTGAAAGGAAGATATATATAACTGCTCAAGAAAGTTTTAACAGAGAATTCTCGTATATGGGGATTCCTTTTATCGTATCCGGGTTGATTGTCAAAAAGCAAAACAGTGATTTTCGTACACTACGCAATCGGTTCAAACCCGAATTTCATCACAAATATGACGATTATACTCAATACGTTCCTCTTGCTGCAACCTGGGGATTAAAACTGGCTGGAGTACAAAGCCGCAGTTCCTGGAAAGAACTGGCTGTAAGCAATGTTTTCTCTGCTGCCTTGATGGCTGGATTTGTAAACACATTAAAATATACAACCAAGGAAACCCGCCCGGACAACACTTCAAACAATTCATTTCCTTCGGGACACACAGCTACGGCTTTCATGTGCGCAACCATTCTTCACAAGGAATATGGTATGAAAAGTCCATGGTATAGTATAGGCGGCTACACACTGGCAGGACTAACCGGAGTAACACGTCAGCTAAACAACCGTCACTGGATTGGCGACGTACTGGTAGGTGCCGGCATTGGAATGATTTCTACAGATCTGGGATATTTTCTTTCAGACTTGATTTTTAAACAAAAGAATATAGACACATGGAGTTTAAATGCAGATTACAACCGCTATGATGCGCCTTCTTTCTTAAGTTTCAATATGGGTATTGCATCCGGTCCCTCCACATTACGAACCGCCGAATTGTACGATTCTGAAGGTGGATCTCCCCTCGGCATGCGCCTAAAAGTAGGAACAGCAACCGTAGTCAGCGTAGAAGGTGCCTACTTTTTCAATGCTTTCATCGGAGCCGGAGGACGTCTGAAAGTTGCCACCCTGCCCGTCATAGCGGATATACCAGCCGAAAACATGAAGAACTTCGATATGGACAGCGACCTGCAAGAAGGTGCTCCGGTCAACATGTTCTTACTCGATGGATTAGAATCGGACCATCTTGGAATGCTTGATGTAGACTTAGGACTCTATTTCTCATACCCATTCAGCCGACATTTTCAAATTGGAAGCAAACTGCTCGTAGGACGAAGAATGAATGCCAACTTTAAATTGAATTCCATTTGCCGTATTAATCCTCAGATATTCGACCGTGGCATTGTAAGCGAAGCAGCTTATAACCAATTCTATAAAGAGGACATAGAATATTACATGCAACAGGAAGATATCAGTCGTGATGAATTGTTGAATAGTAGTTTTGTAGATGATGACTTTCTGAGTATACGTAAAAGTTCAACATATAAAATCGGTACTGGAATATCGTTTACCTATCGCTATAAAGAAGATGCCGCTTTCCGTTTGTACTGTGACTACGATTTTGCTTCTCCCCGCTTGACCTACGACCTGAAAAACTCATGGGTAGACGGAGAAGGCAACCGGAATGTTCATTCATACACCAAGAGAACGCCAATGCACAACTTCACGTTTGGGGCTTCTATTGCTTTTGTTTTCTGACGCTTATCACCCCTGCTGAAGACATCATATAGCTCTTATCCGACAAAGAGGCATACAGAAAGTCATTGCACATTATAGTTATTTTTATTATTTTCGCCTCTTGATATGATAGACCAAGCCACCATAGACCGCATACTCGATGCCGCACAAATTGTAGACGTGGTATCCGAATTTGTTACTCTCCGACGTAGAGGAGTAAACTATATCGGACTGTGTCCTTTCCACAACGAAAAAACTCCATCTTTCAGTGTTTCACCGAGCAAAGGACTCTGTAAATGTTTCAGTTGTGGGAAAGGAGGTAATGTTGTTCATTTCATCATGGAACATGAACAGCTTTCGTATTACGAAGCATTGAAATGGCTTGCCCGAAAATATAACATTGAAGTTAAGGAACGTGAACTGACCAACGAAGAAAAACAAGCACAAAGCCTGCGCGAAAGTTTGTTTGTTGTCAATCAGTTTGCATCCGATTATTTTCAAGATGTTCTCCATAACAACATCGACGGCCAGCGTATTGGTATGACCTATCTGCGCGGCCGTGGTTTCCGCGACGACATCATCAAGAAATTCCAACTGGGATATAGTACAGACAGCCCCGATGCATTGGCGAAAGCTGCCCTGCAAAAGGGTTACAAAGAGGAATTTCTGTTGAAGACGGGACTGTGTTACCGCAAAGACAACGGTACACTGCACGACCGTTTCTGGGGACGTGTAATATTTCCCGTACATACACTGTCGGGAAAAGTCGTAGCCTTTGGCGGACGTGTATTAAGTTCCGCAACCAAGAACGTACAAATGAAGTACGTCAATTCGCCAGAATCGGAAATCTATCATAAGAGTCGTGAGCTTTATGGCATTTATTTTGCCAAGCAAGCCATCGTTCGTCAGGATCGTTGTTTCTTGGTCGAAGGATATACCGACGTTATCTCTATGCACCAGAGCGGAATAGAAAACGTAGTAGCCTCATCGGGTACGGCACTGACCGCCGACCAGATACGACTGATTCATCGGTTTACAAACAATATAACTGTACTTTATGACGGTGACGGAGCCGGCATCAAAGCCAGCATCCGCGGTATCGACATGTTGCTGGAGGAAGGCATGAACATCAAGGTCTGCCTTTTGCCCGACGGTGACGACCCGGACAGCTTTGCCCGAAAGCATAATGCAACCGACTATCAGGCGTATATTAATGATCATGAAGTCGACTTTATCCGCTTCAAGACCAACCTGCTTATGGAAGAGGCGGGTAAAGATCCTATCAAGCGTGCCTCGCTGATTTCGAGCATCGTAAAAAGTATTTCAGTAATTCCTGATGCTATCGTACGTTCAGTATATATACGCGAATGTAGCCAACTGCTACAAATGGAGGAAAAGATCCTGGTAGAAGCTACTGCCAAGCTGATAGAACAGGCAAGAGAAAACAAATTCAAGGAAGAACAACGCAAACAATATCGGGAAAAGCAGCTGGCTTCTGGAGCATCGAACGTCAACAAGCCGATCGCTTCTACTTCTTCTACTCCCGAACCGTATGGAACTACAGGAGAAGTTTCTCCTTTTGCAACAGCCAGCGACATTCCCCTTCCCCCTCCTCCTGCTGAAAATATTGGGGAAAGTGGAATCTTAACCGACTTACCTCCTGTTGAAACAATGGGACAAGAGAGTGTGCCTTCGACTGTTCCTGATGAAATTCCAACTGATACCTACAATTCGTATATTCCAACCGAAGGGAATGAACAGAAAGTCTTTTACGCCAAGGAAGAAGACCTGATGCGCATGATTGTGCGATATGGAGAAAAGGTTATGTGCTATATGGAAGATGAAAACGGAGAACAGCAACCGCTTACCGTAACCGAATACATAGCAGAAGGATTAAAGGAAGACGAATTGCAGTTCCATGTTGCGCTTCATCGCCGGATGCTGAAAGAAGCAGAAATGCACATCCACGATGAGAACTTTACGGCTGAACATTATTTCATCGCACATCCCGTACCTGAAATCAGCAAAGCAGCCGTCGACCTGGCCAGCGACCGTTATCAGCTTAGCAAGTATCATTCCAAAGGACAGAAAATCATCACTGATGAAGAACGCCTGCATGAACTGGTACCCCGACTGCTACTTGATTTTAAATTATCCATTGTAGATGAAGAAATGAAACATACGCTTCAGGCACTTGCCAATCCGGAGATAGCCAATGACCCGCAACGCTGCATGGAAGTGATGAAACATTACAAAGAACTGCACGAAACACAGAGCATCATGGCTCAGCGTGCCGGCGACCGCGTGGTATTGAAAATATAATCTTCTCTGCCATCTTCTTAAAAAGAGTTGGTTGCATCAATCCCCAGCTGTCTCAATATGAGAACAATTTCATCGAACTTTTTCACCGGGACTCTTTCTATCGGATAGCAGTGATAAGCTAAATCGGCATCCAGCAACTCGATGAAGGAGATAAACTCGCGACTCACAAAAGGTGCTGACGTGAAATTAACCTTCCGAAGGTCTGAATAAGCAAATTTTACAGGTTCATCTTCATCCGGCCGCAGCAAGACCATTTCTTGCGGTTCCAGCTTCAGTGCATACTGACAAGAGATACCCTGATAAAGTGTAGATAATGAAAGTCCTACATGTGCTATTCCTATTAACAACACTAAAAGTCCCGCCAGCCATACATGAGGAGTTGCAAAAATCATCCAACATGCCCCAAAGAAAATAAACAGCCCAAACAACAACTCAAAAATTCCCCACCTGCGACGCGAACGCATTTTCTTTGAAAACTCATCATAAGTACGAATTGCCGACAGGCTATCCACCTGCTTGAAGGGAGTTTCATAATTGGTAAAAGGAATCTTCCGTGCCAGCAGATATTGCACAATCCAAGCCGGATTCAGGCGAAGCCCCATATTCAACCACATGCCTTGCAGTTGCGTTCCACGTACAAAACCCGACTTCAAGGTAAAGATAAACACACCCAATCCATACAGGCAACGCCAATAAGGTTTGCATTTACTGGGACGAGGCTTATAGTATTGCATAAATGTAAAACCAGCCACCTCTTCCACATTCACATGTTTGCGTTTTAACCAGCGTTCCACCTTGTACGTTTCCTCTTCTGTCAGTGCCATAACGCTTTCTTCTTAAATGTACTACGAAATAACCGACCAGTTCACATTCTTTTTCCGAAGCTCCTTCAACTGCTGCCATACAATAGCATTTTCCGGATGTTCCCCATTCGGATCGGCATCGAGCAGTCGTTCAGCTATCTCACGCACATACTGCAAGAGCTGTCCGTCGCGGGCGATATCGGCTATCTTCAAATCGAATGCCACACCACTCTGCTGTGTTCCTTCCAAATCACCCGGACCACGTAACTTCAAATCGGCTTCTGCAATCTCAAAACCATCGTTTGTCTGCACCATGATTTCAATACGCTTGCGCGTTTCTTCCGTCAACTTATAGCCGGTAACCAGAATACAATACGACTGATCAGCTCCACGTCCTACACGTCCGCGCAACTGATGCAACTGCGACAAGCCGAAACGTTCCGCATTCTCTATCACCATGACCGAGGCATTGGGTACGTTCACTCCTACCTCAATCACCGTAGTGGCTACCATAATCTGAGTTTCGTTTGCAAGAAAACGCTGCATCTCCTCATCTTTCTCTGCCGGCTTCATCTTGCCATGTACCTTACTTACCTTATATTCAGGAAACTCTTCACAAATATGCATATACCCGTCTTCCAGGTTCTTGATATCCATCTTCTCACTTTCCTGAATCAACGGATATACAATATAGGCCTGACGCCCTTCCTGTATCTGCTTCCGTATGAAAGCATACATCGAAGCACGGCGATTATCAAACTGATGAACAGTCTGAATGGGCTTTCTCCCGGGAGGAAGCTCATCGATGACGGACACATCGAGATCGCCATACAGTGTCATGGCAAGCGTACGAGGGATAGGAGTCGCCGTCATTACCAGTACATGAGGCGGACAAGTGTTCTTCGCCCACAACTTGGCACGCTGAGCTACTCCGAAACGATGCTGCTCGTCTATCACTACCAGTCCCAACGAAGAAAAGTTGACCGTATCTTCTATCACCGCATGAGTGCCGATTAGAATCTGTACATCTCCCGTTACCAAATCTTTCAATATAGCTTCCCGGCGTTTTCCCTTTATATTTCCCGTTAACAATTCTACCCTTACATTCATACCTGCAAGGAAGCGGCATATCGTTTCATAATGCTGGGTTGCAAGAATTTCCGTCGGCGCCATCATACAAGCCTGATAACCATTATCCAAGGCTATCAGCATAGTCATTAAGGCTACAAGTGTCTTTCCGCTGCCCACATCTCCTTGCAACAGCCGGTTCATCTGACGCCCGCTACCCATGTCACGCCGCATCTCCTTGATAACCCGCTTTTGAGCTCCTGTAAGCTGAAAGGGAAGGTTTTGAGAATAAAAGGTATTGAAAATCTCTCCTACCCGTCCGAATACCAGTCCGCGGAATTTATTTCTTCTTTCTTTAGTATAACGAAGAATGTTAAGCTGCACATAAAACAACTCTTCAAACTTCAGACGATACTGTGCTTTCCGAAGTAAATCGGGATTCTGGGGAAAATGAATGTTATAGAGTGCATCCGTAAGCGACATCAGGCGATGCTGTGCCACCAGTTGCGGACTGAGCGTTTCTTCTATAATGTCTTTCTGAAGTGCCCCGAAAAGATTCTTCATCAGCTTCTCCAGCGCATGCGAATTGAGATTGCTGCGCTTCATCTTCTCAGTAGTATTGTAATAAGGCTGAAGCCCCATCGACGAAAGAGTAAGTTCCTCCGCCGGATCAATATCGGGATGAGCGATGTTTATCCGCCCATTGAAGACTGTAGGTTTTCCAAATACGATATATTCTTCATTGGCCTTATATTTACCCATAACGAATTTCAGCCCTTGAAACCATACCAAGTCGACGATTCCCGTTCCGTCGGAAAAGTGTCCGACAAGGCGCCGCTGACGACCTTCTCCAATGGTTTCGAAACTAAGGACCTTACCCTTCAACTGAATATAAGGCATATTTCCGTCTATCTCATGGATATAATACAGACGACTACGGTCGACATACTTGTAAGGGAAATAATACAGCAAGTCCCGAAAGGAATAGATATTCAGTTCCTTGTTCAGTATCGCCGCACGCTGCGGTCCTACCCCCTGCAAATATTTTATGTCACGCGTAGATAAATCGAACATTTATTTAAACCAAAACTTCAGCAACCTTTAAATCGAACGGAGTCGTGAGCTTAATGTTTTCACGGTTTCCCGGCACCAGATATACCGGATGCCCCAAAGCCTCTACAACCGAAGCGTCATCTGTAAAGGCAGAAGTATACGGCTGTCCGTATGCCTGCTTCAACAAAGAAGCAGTAAACACCTGAGGAGTCTGAACCAGTTTATAACGGTCGCGCGGTACAGTTACACTCTGCTCATCTGTTTCCAGCCGGCGTACAGTTTCTACGACGCCGATAACCGGAATGACTGCTTGCTTTTCGCGTGCTGCATCGTAACAGGCAGTAATCACTTCCTGCGACACAAATGGGCGAACTCCGTCGTGTACTCCTACAAGGCTGTCCGCATCGTCTACCAGAGCCAGTCCGTTCTTTACAGAATAAAAACGGGTTTCTCCCCCATCGGCAATACGATGCGGCAATGTAAACCCGTATTTTAAACAAAGATGCTTCCAGTAGTCCTGCTGGTCTGCCGGAAGCACCAATATGATATTTATATGCTCATCGTAGGCATGAAAGACTTCCAGTGTACGCATCAGGACAGGTTTCCCCTTAATTGGAAGAAACTGTTTGGGAATATCTCCTCCCATACGTAAACCTTTGCCACCTGCTACGACAATGATATATTTCTTCATCAGGCAAGCAACATTCCTTTTTTAACTTCCAGAGCTTTTTCAGCACCGGCAAACTTTTCAAGAATAGCAAAGCCGAAAGCTGGAGCAGCGCCCGGACCTTTACCCAAGATGAAGTTATCAACGATTTCTACCATGTTACCTGTATATTCTGCACCTTCCAGGAATTTGTCAAAACCCGGATAACAGGTAGCCTTCTTGCCTTTCAGCAGACCACGTTTTCCATATACCATCGGAGCAGCACAGATAGCAGCAAGTGGCTTACGAGCAGCAGCGAAATCCATAATCAACTTATCCAGTCCTGCATGAGCATCAAGATTCGTTGCTCCCGGCAGTCCACCCGGCAAAACGACCATTTCTACATCTTCTTCTTTCAAGTCCTCGAACAGTATATCTGCAACGATAGGAACCTGATGAGAGCTGACAACAGTTTTTTCACCCGTTACCGATACAGTTTTCACATTCAGTCCCCCACGACGCATAATATCGAGCGGAAACATGGCTTCCATTTCTTCGAAGCCTTCTGCCAAAAAGATACAAATTGATTTCATACTACAACGAATTTAATTATTCACATTTCTAATTTTCTATTTCAGCTTGAAATAATAGGTTATTGTACCACTCTGATTATTTACCCCGTCTACTGCATTGAAACGGGCACGGCGTGCAGCTTCTTCCGCAGCACGGCGCAAAGCGGGATTAACCGTATTAGTCCGTTTATTTATACTTGTACTGACCACTTGTCCAGCGGGATTCACCACGATTGTAACCACCACTCGTCCTTCGTCCTGCACATTATACACCGGAACAGGCAATCCACCCGGTCCCAACGAACGTCCGTTCAAGTCGAATGTTCCATATCCTCCTACACCCGAAGTCTTTCCCGTATTTCCATTTCCGTCAGGACTTCCCTGTATACCTTGTCCCGACCCGGCCGTACCTTTACTGCCCATCTTGGAACCTTTACCGAAAGCTCCGGCAATCTTGCTGGCAGCAGCCTGAGCAGCTGCCCGTTCTTGTTCGGCACGTTTCTCAGCCTCCGTTTTTTCCTTAGGCTTAGTCACGACAGGTTCAGGTTTCTTTTCCTGCTTCTTTTTAGGTGTAACTTCTTTTTTAGGCTTCTCTTCTTTCGGTTTCTCTTTCTTCACCTGAATGGAGGGTTCATCATCCTGCGTAATCATAGGCTGTTTAACCTCCGGTTCCGGAGTAACTTCAGGCTCCGGAGCAGAAGTAGTTTCCGGCTGCGGCAATACGTCGACCTCCGTCATTGTAAACGGATCGGCATCGCCCTGAGCTGTTTCCGTATTACCAAGCATAACCGGTACTCCTCCCTCTTCTTGCATTTCCGGGCGAGTAAGCGAGCAAAAGAAAAGCAACAGTATTACAAGGATATGCAATACCACTGTTCCTATTATTCCGGTTACTTTACTTTTTTTCACTGTATTGTCTTTTAATTCTGTTTATCAGGGCGGCGGGTAGCCAGCACCATCTTGAAATGATTCTCATTGGCAATGTTCAAGATACGGACGATTTCGCGATACGGAATCGACTCGTCAGCATAAAGTGCCACATACATTTCCGGCTCTTTTGCGGCGCACTCTTGCAGGAAGGAAGGAACTTCATCCAGCGAAAGCGGCATCTCGTCGTCATTACCAAACGCCCCATAATAATTCAAATCCTTATCGATGATTACCCGTGCCATTGGTTTGGCCGAAGTCTGTTCGGAACCCTGCGGCAGCAAGACCTTAATGGCATTCGGAGATACCATTGTAGAGGTAATCATAAAAAATATCAGCAGCAGAAAGATGAGGTCGGTCATCGACGACATGCTGAAGGCCGGAGATATTTTCTGTCTTCTTTTCAGTGACATAGGCTTCTATTTTTCGTTTGGTTCGTTCATCAAGTCCATGAAAGCAATGGTACGAGCTTCCATCTGACTAACCACCTTGTCTACACGATATACCAGATGATTATAAGCAAACATGGTAGCAATACCTACCACCAGACCACCTACAGTGGTAATCATTGCTTCATAGATACCACTTGACAAGAGCGTGATATCGATGTTGTTTCCGGCATTTGCCATGTTCCAGAAAGCACGGACCATACCGGTAACCGTACCCAGGAAGCCAAGCATCGGAGCACCACTGGAAATAGTTGCCATGATAGAGAGTCCGTTTTCCAGTTTTGCCACTTCAATGTTTCCGGTATTTTCGATAGCAGCCTGTACATCTGCTACAGGACGTCCCATACGCATGATACCCTTTTCAATCATACGTGAAGAAGGGGTATTGGTTATACGGCAGTAATTGATAGCCGATTTGATTTCTCCGGTCTTGATATAGTCGCGGATACGATCCATAAACAAAGGGTCCTCTTTACCTGCTTTACGGATAGCCACCGCACGCTCGAAAAAGATGTAAAAAGCAATAACTGACATAATAGCCAGTAAAATCATAATCCAACCACCTTTGCAAGCCATGTCCCAAAGGTTCATTTCAGGTTCTCCCGAAGCAACAGGAGTCAGCACGGGATTATTTCCCGTCATTGTGTCGGCAACAGTCTGTGCGGCTGCCAGCAATGTCATTGTAATCATAATTTAACGAAGGCAATTTTTATATTCTTCAATAGTTTTTTTAAGTCCCAGATAGAGTGCGTCGCAAATTAGAGCGTGGCCGATGGAAACTTCGTCCACCCACGGAATATTTTCGTGAAAATAAGCAAGGTTTTCAAGGCTAAGATCATGTCCCGCATTCAGTCCCATACCCAGTTTGCGGGTAACTTTTGCAGCTTCGATAAAAGGAGCTATTGCAGCCTCCCGGTTCTTCGGATACATCGATGCATAAGGTTCTGTGTAAAGTTCCACACGATCGGCTCCGGCTTTTGCAGCATATTCAATCATTTCTGCGTCCGTTCCTACAAAAATAGAAGTACGTATGCCTGCTTCACCAAAGGTATCCATCAGCTCGGTCAGGAAAGAAAGATTTTCCTTGGTATTCCATCCTGCATTTGAAGTAATCTGATCGGGAGCATCGGGTACAAGCGTCACCTGATGAGGTTTTACCTTCAAGACCAGGTCGACAAACTCTTTCGAGGGATAACCTTCAATGTTAAATTCCGTACGAAGAATCGGGCGAAGGGCCAGCACATCCGCATAACGGATATGGCGTTCGTCGGGACGAGGATGAACAGTTATGCCTTCAGCCCCGAAAGCTTCGCAATCTAACGCCACTTTTTCTACGTCGGGGTTATTCCCCCCACGGGCATTACGCAAGGTTGCCACCTTGTTTATATTCACACTTAGCTTAGTCATATTGAATTTAATTTTATATCTTTGCGTCTACAACCTGCAAAGTTAACAGGTTTTACGAAAAACCTGTTAACTTTACGTGACAAAAGATTGATAAAAAAAGCTACAAGATATGCAACGCAACCTCAGATTCGCCCTTTTCGGAAATACTTATCAGGAACATAAGTCGGCACACGCCACACACTTGCTGGAGATATTGCGGAGCAAAGGAGCTGAAATCTGTATCAGCAACGAGTTCTACGACTTCTTGAAGCAGCATACCAAGGCTGACCTTGACGGACTGGAAATTTTTCAGGGCTACGATTTTGATGCAGACATGGTACTAAGCATCGGTGGAGACGGCACCTTTCTGCGGGCAGCAAGCCGTGTAGGGAAAAAGGAAATTCCTATTCTGGGTATCAATACAGGACGGCTGGGATTTCTGGCCGACATATCGCCCGACCAGATGGAAGAGGCATTCGATGAAATCTATGCCGGAAAATACCTTGCAGAGCCGCGACGAGTGTTACATCTTACCTCAGAAGGACATGTACTGAAAGGCTATCCATACGGACTGAACGAAATCGCGGTATTGAAACGCGACAGTTCGTCGATGATTACCATACGGGCCTACATCAACGATGAGCTGCTCTGTTCCTATCAGGCAGACGGACTGATTGTTGCCACTCCAACAGGATCGACAGGTTATTCGCTCAGCGTAGGCGGTCCGATTCTTGTCCCGCAAAGCGGAACCATCAGCCTGACGCCCGTAGCACCACACAGTCTTAATGTACGACCAATTGTTATTCGTGACGACTGGGAGATTACGCTCGATGTAGAAAGCCGCAGCCACAACTTTCTGGTAGCGGTAGACGGGCGTAGTGAAACTTGCCGCGAGGGTACTAAACTGACCATCCGCCGTGCCGATTATTTCGTACGGATTGTGAAGCGTTGCCATCACTCTTTCTTCAATACACTCCGCGAAAAGATGATGTGGGGGGCAGACAGCCGCTCATAAATGTGGTAAACAATGAATGGATTTGTGCAGACGTCCTGAAAAAACATCAGGAGAAACAACCGATGTTTTGTACAAAACTTTCAAGAGTTTGTACAAAAGATTTTAGTCTTTGTACAAATTATACCTGAAGCCTCAGGATGTTCTCCATCGGACAAGCCGTAATTATCTTATATAAGAGACTGTTTTCGCATAGAGAAAATGAATAGACCGACTTATAATTTATAAGTTACAATTAAAAAGGAATCTCCTGCCTTAGCCTTTGTTTATTTTAATAACACGGGTAAAAGCAGGAGATTTTTTCTTTCAAGCTCAATCTATCCATTTTTTATTTGAGCAATTCTATTTTGAAACAGCCTTAAAAAACTGTTCCTCACCGCAAGACTGATATTTATACGATGAGAAACAGGCTATTATAACTGATCGGGCAGCAAACTCAGCTTCATGCTGTTCGAGCCTTTTACCAGGATGTAGTACCCTTTGGGCTTATGGGCCTGAACGTCTGCCAGCACCTCGTCTACATTCTGAAAGGTCTGGAAAGTATGGGTAGTGGCAGCAAACTCCGGTCCCACCAGCACTACCCGTTCGAAACCACACTCATTCAGATAATCGACCACCTTCTGATGTTCTTCACGGCTCACCGCGCCCAGTTCTTTCATATCTCCCAAAATAACCATTTTATGAGGAGCATCTATCAGACGGAAATTCTTGAGAGCCGCCATCATACTGGTCGGATTGGCATTATAGGCATCTACAATCAGCTTGTTGTCGGCGGTTTCCTTCAACTGCGACCGGTTGTTGTGAGGCAAATACGATGCCAGCGCATCGCTGATATCCTCATCGGGTACTCCGAAGTAACGTCCGATGGCTACTGCTGCCAGCATATTGTCCAGGTTATAGGAACCAATCAGGTGAGTAACCACTTCGTGCGACACTCCTCCTGCTGTCCATCGGAACGACAGGAATGGCGAACAACTTAGCAGTTCTCCACTGACATACAAGCCGGGAGTCTGCCCGTAACGTACACAAGTCAGCCCTTCGGCAATACCGTTCAGATAAGGATTTTCATTCTGGATAAAGATAGTAGCCCCACCTTTGGCACGCAGGAAATCGTACAGCTCGCCTTTCGTGCGGATAACGCCTTCAAAGGAACCGAACCCCTGCAAGTGAGCCCTTCCCACGTTTGTGATAATTCCATAATCAGGCTCTGCAATATCTACCAGTTCCTTGATATCTCCCGGATGGCTTGCTCCCATTTCCACAACCGCCATTTCATGCTCGCGAGTCAGGCGAAGCAAGGTAAGTGGCACACCGATGTGGTTATTCAGGTTGCCTTCTGTATATAAGGTATTGAACTTCCGGCTCAGCACCGTAGAGATCAGCTCTTTGGTAGTAGTCTTCCCGTTGGTTCCTGTTATGCCGATAACAGGCAGATTCAACTGCCGGCGATGGTAGTTTGCCAGTTGCTGCAAGGCTTTCAGGCAGTTTTCCACGAGAATTGTTCCTTCTCCTGCATACTCAGGCTCGTCTATCACCGCATAACGGCAGCCCTGCTTCAAGGCTTGTGCGGCAAATGCGTTGCCGTTGAAGGTAGCTCCTTTCAAGGCGATAAACATCGAACCTGCGGGACAATTGCGGCTGTCGGTGGTCACCTTACCGCATTCCATAAAGTGTTTATATAACTCAGCTATTTCCATAATTTCTGTAACATAACTTTCCGGCGCAAAGATAACGTAATTTAATTTCCCGCGACTGCGAAAAAACAAATTATTGTGCGTACATTTGCACCGCTTAAAGACGTATTATCGGACATGGAAAACAGTATTGTGAAACAAATCAATGTAAACGGGCAGTTATTGGACTTGTCGTATCCGCAGGTAATGGGTATTCTGAACCTTACTCCCGACTCTTTTTATGCCGGAAGCAGGAAACAGACTGAAGCGGAAATCGTAGAACGTACACACCAGATTTTATCGGAAGGTGGCAGCATCATCGATGCGGGTGCCTACTCGTCGCGCCCCAATGCCGAGCATATCAGTGCGGAAGAAGAAATGGCACGCCTGCGTTACGGACTGGGCATCGTATTCCGTGAATGTCCCGATGCCATTGTTTCGGTAGATACGTTCCGTGCCGATGTAGCGCGCATGTGCGTAGAAGAATATGGAGTTGCCATCATCAACGACATCGCAGCAGGCAGCATGGACGAAAACATGTTCCCTACCGTGGCACAACTGGGGGTTCCTTATATCATGATGCACATGCAGGGCACTCCACAAAACATGCAGCAGGCTCCGCATTATGACAATGTGGTGCAGGAGGTGTTGTATTATTTCTCCGAAAAGGTGCAGAAGCTGCGCGACCTGGGAGCAAAGGATATTATCATCGATCCGGGATTCGGTTTCGGGAAAACCCTGGAACACAACTATGAACTATTGAACAAGCTCGAAGAATTCAGTATTTTTGAACTGCCCATACTGATAGGTGTCTCTCGCAAGTCGATGATATACCGTCTGCTGGGAGGTGGACCAGAAGACGCCTTGAACGGTACAAGTGTCATCAATACCATCGCGCTGATGAAGGGAGCCGATATCCTGCGCGTACACGACGTACGTGCCGCTTCCGAAGCCGTCAAGATAGTTGCCGCCATGAAAAAGTTAACTCCTGTAAGTTTGTAAACATAAAGCTATGCCTTTCGATTTTTCCATACTCAGCGTCAAAGATATTATCGACATCCTGCTGGTAGCATTTCTGCTGTATAAAACCTACAAGCTGATGAAATCATCAGGGTCGATCAATGTATTTACCGGAATTCTGGTATTCATCATCATTTGGGTCATCGTATCACAAGTGCTGCAAATGCGTTTGCTCGGCTCCATATTCGATAAGCTGGTGAGCGTAGGAGTCATTGCACTGATTGTTATTTTCCAAGATGAGATACGTCATTTCTTGCTGTCGCTCGGCTCACGCCACCGTACAAGCAGCCTGCTCCGCTTCTTCAAGGGAGGACAAAAGAACGGAAACAGCAAAGAGGCTATCATGCCTATCGTGATGGCATGCCTCAGCATGAGCAAAGGAAAGGTAGGAGCACTGATCGTGATTGAAAAGAACTTTCCACTGGATGACATCGCCCGGACGGGAGATATCATCGATGCCAACATCAACCAGCGGCTTATCGAGAATATCTTCTTTAAGAATAGTCCGCTGCACGACGGAGCCATGATTATCAGCAACAAGCGCATCAAGGCGGCCGGATGTATTCTTCCGGTATCGCACAACCTGAACATTCCGAAGGAACTGGGATTGCGCCACCGCGCCGCTCTGGGTATCTCGCAGGAAACTGATGCCATGGCCATCATTGTTTCCGAAGAAACCGGTGGTATATCCATCGCCTATCAGGGAGAATTCCACCTGCGTCTTACGGCAGAAGAGCTGGAGCGTATGCTGACCAACGACGACGAAGCCTGAAATCAGTTCAGCATCAGGCTCATGTACGGATGAAGATCGTGCAGGATGAAGGCTGTCAGTTCACCGATTGTGAATGTAACATACGTTTGTCCTTCCTGCATATCCCGTGACACCTTTCCCGGAAATACAGTATAATAACCGTTATTCTGAGGGATAGCCTCATCGCCCGTTACGCGGATATACAATCCTTCTCCACGATAAACAGCAGAAAAAACCTTCAGACAAGAAGCGACATCTATCAGACGAGCCATGCCCAGCTCGTGCATTTCGTCGGCACGTGGCACGATGCACTCCAGACGTTCTGCGCGATAAGAAGCTGCAAGCTGACGCAAGACCTCGGCAAAATCGGCCTCATCCGACAGCAGAATCTCTTTGACGGACAATGTATTTCCGTCCATCAGGCAGAAAACAAGCCCCGACATCACCCCGTCTTTGTCAACACTCCACACATCTCCCTTGCTCAAAGCAAGATCGGATAATACCACGTGGAAGTCATCGGACGTATGTTGAACACAGCACGGGCGCCTGTTCATTTGTTCATAAAAGTAGGGATAAATGTGTTCCTGCGGAATTTTCAACAGATCTATCTTATTCATTTTCAGATAAGATACAGAGTTATCAACAGGTTGTTCATAACTGTTGATAACTTTTTTCACCAAGCCATAATGAAAACAAGTTGCATATCCCGAGCGAGCATAATACCCTTTCAACCATTCTTCGGCAGGAATCAAGGTAGCAAACATCACCCCTTCGGCAAACATGGCACGATGCGTTTCCAGAAGCAAGCGCCGCATGGCCCCTCTTGCCCGATAATCGGGATGCGTACATGCCCCTGAGATATACGAAGTTGCTACCGTCTGCCCGCCAAAGGTCATGGGATACGGTATCATCTGAAGTGCGGAAATCACCTTTCCGTCTTCTTCTATTACCTTATTAATCTTATCGGTATAACGCAGACGAAAATACAAATCGATGAAAGCATCGTCATCATCGAAGCAGGTTTTCCACAACTGTCTGACTTGTTCTTTGGTACTCATTGTAACTCGACGATGTATTTTTCGAGAAGAGTTTCCGGGCAATAAGACAGCTTTGCCTTACGCAATCCCTCCAGTCCGAGGTCTTCCTCCCGGTTAATATAAATATACTGTTCCGGAATATGACCGGCAAACTCATAATTAATCATGGCATATGCGCCCTCGATGTCTGTATTTGCCTTCTCTACACACGTATCAAATGTTTCATTGTTGATGGGAGCTCCAAAGGTAAAGGCTACGATTTTTCCACCGACATGCAGAACTCCTCCCTGCAAGTCGAGTTCGTCGATATGCTTCAGTGCATCAGTCATCGACCGGCGTTCGGCTATCAGTGCTTCATTTTCGGCACAATCGTTCGCCTTGCACCACTCGCTTTCCAGACGAAGGCACTCTGGAACCAGTTCCGGTGTCAGCTCCTTATATTCATAATCAGGATACGATGCCTTAAACTTATTGATATGATTACGTTTTGCCTGGTATTTCTTTCCGCGAAGCGTAGCCAGATCAGAACGAAGATATACATAGTCAAAATAATCACGGTCGGCAGTAAACGTAAAACGTTCGGGGAAAGCTGTTTCCAGTTCCGCACGCATGCTGCTGCACACTCCTAACAAACGGAAGCGAGCTCCCTCGTTTCGTGCATCCTCTATCAAGGCTTCAATAATTTTATGTATATCACCTTCTCCCACCGGCATCATATAAGCCAGTTCATTATCTGCATAAAAACGAAACAGCAAAAAGCCGTTCAGTTCAGCAATCTCCGTACGATACAGAAATCGCCAGCTATACAAATTGGAAAAAGAAAGATCGCAGTTACGACGTTTGCTCTTTAAGGTATACCGCTGTACGGTAGCCTTGTCTTCCAGTTCTATAGGTTTAAATGGTATCATATCTGTTCTTTATTTATAAAATGCACTACTGCTCAAAAAAAACGTACCGATATCCTTCAAAAACATCGGCACGTTTCCATGCAAATATACTCACTTTAAATATTACTATTTTAATAAAGTCCCAGCAAATGCAAGATAGTCGGAGTCAGCAAAGCAGTCAGAATACCGTTCAGCGTCAGTCCCAAACTGGCATAAGCTCCATACTTTCCACTTACTTCCATGGCACGTGACGTACCTACGGCATGCGAAGCTGTTCCCATCGACAAGCCCTGCGCAATAGGACTTCCTACACGTCCTACCTGCAAAACCTTAAATCCGCAGATAGCTCCGAACAATCCTACGACAATCACTACGGCTGCCGTCAATGAAGGAATGCCTCCCACAGCTCCCGAAACCTCCATGGCAATCGGGGTAGTCACTGATTTCGGTGCCAGAGACATGATTACTTCAGGAGAAGCCCCCATTACTTTAGCTATAATCGTAACCGAAACCAGCCCGACAACACAGCCTGCTAATTGAGAAACAATTATCGGCATCAATTGTTTTTTAATCATGCGCAATTGTAAGTACAAAGGTACTCCCAATGCGACTACTGCCGGTTTCAGCCAGAACTCAATCAGAGAACCCGCCTCTGAATATTTATCATACGAGATATTTGTCAACTTCAAAAAACAAATCAGCAAAGCAATTGCTATCAATATCGGATTAAGAATAATCAATCCGGTTTTCTTCTGCAACTGTTTGGAAAGAAAGAAGAATCCAAACGTAATAGCAAGCAGAAAGAACTTACTTTCTAAATATTCCATACTTACGAACCAATTGATGAACCCAACCTGTTACAACTAACACTAATACAGTACTAACCAACGTAGCAACCACAATAGGCCAGAACTCTGCCGAAATGATGTCGAAATACAACATCAGAGCGACTCCCGAAGGAACAAAGAAAAAACCCAGGTTTGCAACCAAGAAATCGGACAAGCCTTGTACCCACTGAAGCTTTATCCAACCTAACTGTAAGAATAACGTAAGTAAAAGCATGCCGATTATACTCGACGGCAGCTTAATCCCCGTCAGGTAAACTATCAGTTCACCTAACGCCAAACATCCAAAAAGGATAGAACATTGACGAATCATACCTATATAAAATAATACCTTGAAAACGGCTGTAAAGTTATATAATAGGATAAAACGCTGTACCGAAAGCACCATTTTTTATTTCTCCTGCCATTAAACATAAGTTTTTTGCATACTTTAGGAGAAAAAAAACACGCTTTTGCAAACTTGATATTACAAAAATGAGTACTTTTGCAATGCGATATACATTTTTTGTTACCGTACACGATAAAAAGAATCACATATAATAAAATAATTCATAAACTCATGGATTTAATTAATCAAATCGTTGAACGCGCTAAAGCAAACAAACAGCGCATTGTACTTCCGGAAGGAACTGAAGAACGTACTTTAAAAGCTGCCAATCAGATATTGACAGATGGTGTAGCCGACCTGATTCTGTTGGGTAACCCTGATGAAATTATGAGCCTTGCAAAAGAATGGGGCTTAGGAAATATCCACAAAGCAACTATTATCGACCCGGAAAATCATCCGAAAAAAGAAGAATATGCACAGCTATTGTGTGAGCTCCGTAAGAAAAAAGGTATGACTATCGAAGAAGCTCGCAAACTGGTTCTTAATCCATTGTACTTGGGCTGTCTGATTATCAAGTCGGGCGATGCTGACGGTCAGCTGGCTGGTGCACGCAACACTACAGGTGATGTATTGCGTCCTGCACTGCAAATCATCAAAACAGCTCCGGGCATTACTTGTGTTTCAGGTGCCATGCTGTTGCTGACTCACGCTCCTGAATGTGGTGACAACGGTGTCCTGGTTATGGGTGACGTAGCTGTTACTCCGGTTCCTGATGCAAATCAGTTGGCTCAGATTGCAATTTGTACAGCACAAACTGCCCAGTCTGTTGCCGGATTAGACCCGCGTGTAGCTATGTTAAGCTTCTCAACAAAAGGTTCTGCTAAGCACGAAGTAGTAGACAAAGTAGTAGAAGCATTGAAAATTGCTAAAGAAATGGATCCTTCATTGAAGATAGACGGCGAACTTCAGGCCGATGCAGCTCTGGTTCCAAGAGTAGGTGCCAGCAAAGCTCCAGGTTCAGAAATCGCGGGAAGAGCCAATGTATTGGTTGTTCCGTGTCTGGAAGTTGGAAACATCTCTTATAAGTTGGTTGAACGTCTGGGACACGCTACAGCAATTGGTCCTATCCTGCAAGGTATCGCACGTCCGGTTAACGATTTGTCACGCGGATGTTCTGTCGACGACGTATACAAAATGATTGCTATCACAGCCAATCAGGCTATTGCAGCTAAAGCTCAATAACAGAACTTATTTATAACATTGTCATTCAGGCGTCATTCCATTCAATCTCGTTCTGAATGACAAATGTTTTTATTTCACATCAATAAAAATATTAAAATTCATATATGAAAGTATTAGTACTCAACTGCGGTAGTTCATCTATCAAATACAAACTGTTCGAAATGACTACCAAAGAAGTCCTCGCACAAGGAGGTATCGAAAAAATCGGTCTGCCGGGTTCTTTCCTGAAGCTGACTTTGCCTAATGGAGAAAAGAAAATCCTCGAAAAGGACGTACCTGAACACACAACCGGCGTACAGTTTATTTTCGACACTTTGACTAATGCCGAATACGGAGCTGTAAAAAATCTGCACGAAATCAAGGCTGTAGGTCATCGCGTTCTGCACGGAGGTACAAAATTCAGCGGTTCTGTATTGATTAACGACGCCGTTATTGCAGCAGTAGAAGAATGCTGTGACCTCGGTCCGCTGCACAATCCTGCAAACCTGAAAGGTATTTATGCCGTACAGAAACTGTTGCCGGAAGTTCCTCAGGTAGCTGTATTTGATACCGCTTTCCATCAGACTATGCCTGATTACGCATATCTGTATGCAATACCTTATAAATATTTCGAAAAATACGGTATCCGCCGTTATGGTTTCCACGGAACTTCTCATCGTTACGTTTCAAAACGTGTATGCGAATTTTTGGGTATTCCTCAGGAAGGCTCTAAGATTATTACTTGCCACATCGGAAACGGTGGTTCTATCGCTGCTGTAAAAGATGGCAAATGTATCGATACAACAATGGGATTGACACCGCTGGAAGGTCTGATGATGGGTACACGTAGTGGTGACATCGACGGTGGTGCAATCACTTACATCATGAAGAAAGAAGGTCTGACTCCGGATGAGATGTCTACCCTGCTGAACAAGAAGAGCGGCGTGCTGGGTATGTTCGAAAAATCAAGCGACATGCGTGAACTGGAAGACGCAGTAGCAAGAGGAGAAGAACGTGCTATCCTGACAGAAAACATGTACTTCTACCGTATCACCAAATACATCGGTGCATACGCAGCAGCAATGGACGGTGTAGATGTAATCTTGTTCACCGGTGGTGTTGGTGAAAATCAGGCTACAGCTCGTGCCGGTGTTTGTAAGACACTGGGTTACCTGGGTGTCAAGATCGATCCGGAAAAGAACAAAGTTCGCAGCAAAGAAGCCATCATTTCTACCGATGACTCAAAAGTGAAGGTTGTAGTTATCCCGACCGATGAGGAATTGATGATTGCAACAGATACAATGAACATCCTGAACGACATGAACAAATAAGGAACTGCTTACCCTTAAATAGCTTAAAAAAGAGGATATTCCCCATGAGTTTTCTTATCTTTGCAGCGAGCAAAACGTAAAGAGAAGATAACTTCATAAGGAATATCCTCTTTTTTTATGCTATTCAAACAACAAGAAACACTCCTTATTATGAAAAAGAAAATCGTAACTTTTGGCGAAATTATGCTTCGCCTGACTACCCCCGACAATCTACGTATGCAACAAAGCCGGGAATTTCTGGTAAATTACGGTGGCAGTGAAGCCAATGTGGCTATTTCCATTGCCAATTTCGGCGGAGATGTAGAATATATAACCCGCCTTCCCGACAACGCATTGGGAGAAACTTGTCTGGCAGAATTGCGTTCACACAATATCGGTACCCAACACATTCTGATAGGCGGACGCCGTTTAGGTACCTACTACATGGAAAAAGCAGCTGCCATGCGTAACTCAAAAGTCATCTACGACCGCGAAGGTTCTGCTTTCTCCGAACTGAAACCGGGTATGATAGACTGGCGCACCATCTTTAGCGACGCAGCTATTTTCCACTGGTCGGGCATCGATGCCGCACTGACTCCCGGACTGGCAGACGTATGTAAGGAAGCAATAACCATTGCTAAAGAAATGGGATTGACCATTTCGTACGACATTAATTACCGCAAGAATCTCTGGAACTACGGAAAAAGCGCACAGGAAGTACTTCGTCCGCTGATGGTAAGCAGTGATATCATGTTCGGTAGCGAAGGCGAATATGCCCTGCTGACAGGTATTCCGGCACCGGGTTTCAAGGCAACCAAGAGTGGAGATACTTACGACATTAAAGCATATGAAGAATTCTGTAAGGCAATCAGCCAACAGATTCCAAACTGCAAGTACATCTATATCGCCTTACGTAACGTCATGAGTTCCGAACATCACACCTTTGCAGGAGTACTTTACTCGCACGGCACCATGAAATATACACGTGTATTCGATATCGACAACGTAATCGACTGTGTAGGTGTGGGTGATGCCTTCTGCGGTGCCATGCTATATGCCCAGCACGCTTACGAAGACGAACAGAAACGTGTAGATTTCTCAACAGCCGCTTCGGTATTGAAAAACACCATTGCCGGCGACTATAACATCGTAAAGGTATCCGAAGTGGAAGGCTTGCTGGCTAAACATGAAAGCGGAGAGGTAGCCCGATAAGGCAATGCACATACACTTACGAGATTACACATCTGTATAATAAAAAGAACCATATCACTACTCATAAGCAGAGTTTGATATGGTTCTTTCATGTTTTAACCAGTTACGTTCTGTATCTCTTATCTCACAGAAGTTTCTCCTTCGATATATTGTTCCAGAAACATAGATTCCCCGTCGAATACCGCATACGAAAATTCACTGATCCAGTCACCCAGAATCATCATTCGCGACGAACGGCTCAGCATCAGGTCGAGTACAATGTGACGGTGTCCATAGATAAAGTAATTGATATCAGGGTGCATTTTCAGATATTCCTTGGTAAACAATACCAGCGGTTCCTTGTCCTCACCCATATATTCCGGTTCTTTTCCGTCCTTCCGCTTCATACGACTGTGCTTTGCCCACTCCAGTCCGAAGTCGATACTCCAGCGGGGATGCAGCATGGAGAACAGGCGTTGCAACGTTTTACTATGAAACATAGCGCGCAGCAACTTAAACTTATGATCGTTATCACCCAGCCCGTCGCCATGCGCCAGGAAAAACTCCTTGCCATAAATCTCACAAGTCAGCGGTTCACGATGAATAATAACCCCACATTCCTTTTCCAGATAGTCGCCGCACCAGATATCATGGTTGCCGATAAAGAAATGCACCTCTACTCCCAGATCTGTCAACTCGGATATTTTTCCCAAGAAACGGGTATACCCTTTCGGAACGACCAGCTTGAATTCGTACCAGAAATCGAACATGTCGCCCAGCAGATATACGGCTGCCGCCTGATGCTTGATACTGTCGAGAAAATTAACCAGCCGGCGTTCCTGCGTACGACTATGCGCTATCGCACGTGAACCCAGATGAGCATCCGACAGAAAATAGACATTCTTCATCGCTTCCATAACTATTCTTTTTTATAGGAATCCCAGTTCCAGTTTGGCTTCTTCGGTCATCATGTCCTTATCCCATTCGGGTTCGAACACCAGATTGATTTGAGCAGCCTTCACACCTTCTACCGATTCTATTTTCTGACGAATATCTTCCATGATAAAATCGGCAGCCGGACAATTGGGAGCCGTCAGTGTCATATCAATCACCACCTCACCATCGTCCTTCAAATCTATCTTATATATCAAACCTAAATCGTATACATTGACCGGAATCTCCGGATCGTATACGGTTTTCAGCATTTCTACAATACCTTCTTCTATTTTCAGTTTTGTTTCGTTATCCATAAAGCATGCTTTTAGTTACATCTGCAAATGTAATAAAAAAATGGAATAACCGAAAAACAGTCACAACCTTCCCTCGTCGCAATAACTGTAATAATCCCCGTCGGTTATCACCAGATGATCGAGCAGGCGGATGTTCATCAGCTCGGCAGCACGCCGTACAGCCTCCGTCAGCCGGTCGTCGTCACGGCTGGGAGAGGTATTTCCTGAAGGATGGTTATGACAAAGCACCATCGATACCGCACGTTTCAACAAAGCTTCACGCAAAATACAGCGGACATCCACCTGTGTGGAAGCCAGTCCGCCATGACTGATACGAATACGGTCTATTACCTTCGACGACTGGTTAAGCAACAACACCCAGCATTCCTCCACCGAGAGGTCACACATCAGCGGATAAAACACTTCGTATATGTCTTTGGAACATCTCACTTGCCGACGTTCCAGAGGTTCTTCCTCCATCCGTCGCCTGCCAATCTCCGAAGCAGCCAGAATTGTGACAGCCTTTGCCGGACCTATTCCCTTGTAGCGGCAAAGCTCCTCGATAGTTGTCTTTCCCAGTTCACCCAAGCTGTTGCGGTGGTCGCCCAGCACTTTCCGCATCAGCTCCACCGCCGAATCTTCCGTATTACCCGAACCAATCAGGATTGCCAGCAGTTCGGCATTCGACAACGCCGCAGCGCCATGCTGCATCATTTTCTCACGCGGGCGGTCTTCTTCCGCCCATTGGTTGATAGTCAGTTTGTTTTCCATTTACTCATAAAAGTTCTTCTCGAAGGCGGAAAACGCTCCCTTGCCTCGCACACAGCGTTTCCACCATGCCGACAAGAAGCCGGTTCCATACCCCGTCAACTGTATAAACGCAGCAATGACGGATAATATACCGATATACAAACTTTTATTTTGTATGGAAGAATCAATGAATATAATCACAGCAAACAAGGCAAGCAGCAAAAGTGCCCACGGACACACCAGCGAAGCAAGCAGCACCAGCACCACACCTACCGTAAAAACGGCAGGAAGCATGTGTACCAGTTTAAGCGACTCCGGGTATTTCTTATACAGATTGATGCGTGCGATACCCGAATTGTGCACCTGTTTGAAGAACTTTTTCAGGTCGGTACGACGCTTGTGCCATACCCATGCTTCGGGAAACAAGCGGCAACGATACCCTCCTTTAAAGATACGTATACTGAAATCAATGTCTTCGCCAAAACGCATCTTCGAGAAACCTCCCAGCGCACGATACACCTCGGCACGTACGCCCATATTGAAACTGCGCGGATAAAACTTATCCATTTTCTTCTTTCCCCCGCGGATGCCTCCTGTAGTGAAGAAAGAAGTCATGGCATAGTTAATTGCCTTTTGGGTAGGCGAGAAAGAATCGTGTGCACGGTCCGGTCCGCCGAAAGCATCGGCAGGCTGACGCTTCAGTTCTTCGTCGACGGCAGCCAGATAACCCGGCGGCAGCACACAATCCGAATCCAGAATCAGCAGATACTCTCCCCGACTGCGTTCAGCCCCGAAGTTGCGGGTCTGCCCCGGTCCGGAGTTAGGCTTATTATAATAATGTACATCCAGTTGCGTACGGTATTTCTCCACTACCTGCTCACAAGGTACGGACGATCCGTCTTCCACAACCAGCACTTCAAAATCATCCAGCGTCTGTTCCGTAAGGCTTTGCAGCAGTTCATCCACCTCATCGGGACGATTGTATACGGGAATAATAAAAGAATATCTCATAGTCTGTTCGTTCGGTTTATTTTACAAAGATACGTCTTTCTTGAAAGTATGCTGAACTTTGGCGGAGTTTCTTCAACATTTTCCGCATACACAATGAACGGTTTCTGAAAGCCTGCCGGGTTCCGGATATTTTTTGTACAAAGTTTTTTGGATTTTGTACAAAAAATAAAAAAACGTCCCGACATTTTCCGGGAAAGACGACGGACAGCCGACAACATCGCCAGCACGATTTTTTTCGGCAACAAACGATTTGTTTTCCCCATCTTCGGCGAGAGAAAAAAAAAAGAAGAAATTTTTATTCTTCCCTTGTTACAAAACATATAGCTTTACGTTTACCTTTTTGAAAACAATTCGTACGACCCGATTAACAAAGCATGAGTAAAGAAACACTGACATCGACTTTCACCGAGCTGAGAAACGGTTTTCTCAGACTGGCCATGCGCTTCCTGCCCAATAAGGAGGATGCCGACGATGCACTACAGGAGGCGTTCTTCCGCTTGTGGAAGCATGCCGACCAGATCGGTTCGCGCGAAGAAGCAGAAGCCCTCACGGTAGTCACGGTAAAGAATCTGTGCATCGATACCTTGCGCAAGAAGAATCACCTGCCTACGGTGGAACTGGACGAGAACCGGGATGATTCCATCTCCGATTCGGCAGCCGAAAGTCTGGAGAAAGAAGAACGCTTCCGCATGGTGGAACGTATCATCGAACTCCGGCTGACACCTCTCCAGCAGCAGATTCTGCACATGAAAGAATACGACGGGAAGACGTACAGCGAGATAGCCGAGAGTCTGGGCATGCAGGAACCTGCCGTACGCATGCAACTGTCGAGAGCGAGAAAAGAAATCAGGGAATGTTACTTAAAACAAATGGAACGATGAAAGAATACGAACGGACTTTTCAACAGTGGAAGGAGCTGGCCGCACGGTATTTCGAGGCCGAAACGACCGATGCGGAAGAAGAGGCGCTGGCACGCTTTCTGGCTACTCCGGAGGCACAAGGCAAAGAGTTCGATGAACTTCGTGCCGTCATGGGATATGTCGCTACCGGACGCGCCGTACACCGCAAGCAGCGAACACGCAGCATACGGTTGCGGTACTATGCGGCAGCAGCGGCAGTTGCAGCCATCCTAACGATGGTAACCGCCTGGCAGTGGACGGAAAGGGCGAACGTATGCGTGGCCTACATCAACGGCGAACGCTGTACCGACAAGGAAATTGTACTGGCCGAGGCCCTGAAATCGGTGGAAAAGGTACGCCACGATTCACCCGAAGAAACCCTTCAGGGGCAGTTATCGGATATCTTCCAGACGCTGGAGGAAGGAGAATCTGCATCAGTTGACAATCAAAAATAAATAGATATATGATAAGACGATGGATTATAATATGGATGACTCTGCTGATTGCACTGCCTCTGTGGGCACAGAAAGGCATGCATGTAGAGTCCCTGTTCGGCGGGCGCTTCAAGCAAGACAAACGGGCGGTAGAAGTTCTTATCAAAGGTAAGGAACTGAAAAAGTACCACCTGACGCTTTTCCGCAGCCTGACGGTGACCGATGCTCCGGCGTTGTCGGAAGAAATCGAAGCACTCGTCAGCCAGGATGCCGCATCGGCTGTCGACAAGGAGGTGGGAACGGTAGGGAAACGGCTCTACTATGGTTTCTACTGTTTCCCGGCACGAGATGAAAGTTACCGGTATCTGTTCTACCGGAATGCCGCAGTAGCTCCCGGCGGCAGCAAGAAACCGGAAGTGACTGTGGTATACATGGAGGGACAAGTCACGCTGGAAGAGCTGAAACAACTGTTCAAATAAAATGGTAATTCATAATACAACTGAAAATATGAGAAAAATATTTTTGCTGGCAGGACTCCTGCTGGCTGCGGCAAACGGATATGCCGGAAGTACAGACTCGCTGAAAGTAGAAAGTGTAGTAAGTGTGGAAAATCCGGAACGGGTAACCATTACGGAATCAGACAATCGTTTCAAGGTCGAAATAGAGGGTAAGAAAGGGAATCCTAACTTCCGTTACACCCGTGATGTGGAATTATCTCCTTCGGAAGTTTCCGTTACCAAGGAACGCAGCAGCAACTGGGATTTCAACATTCCGTTCAAAAAACGCACATCGGCCAAAAGAAACAAGCGGAATGAATTTCAGGTGAAAGACTTCAAGATAGGACTTTCCAGCGTGCAAGGAGCTCCCGATGGCATGGATGTGAACATGGGCTCATCGTGGGAAATCACCACTCCTACCTTCGGATGGGCCTATTACCCGTGGAATACAGAAACCTCCCTCTCCATCGGAGTTGCGTGTAGCTGGCGCAACTACCGGATGACGGGCAAGCAGCGTTTTATAAAAGATGCAGGAACCGATATATATATCGGCAGTTATCCGGAGGGAGCCGACATTCAGTTCTCACGTATCAAAGTATTCAGTTGGGCGTTTCCCGTTATGTTTACTCATGAAACGAAAAACGATTTCAGCTTCAGCGTAGGAGCCATCGTCAATTTCAACACGCATGCCAGTCTGAAAACACGGTATAAGCTGGAAGGACAGGAATACAAACTGACCGACAATAACATTCATCAGACTCCGGTTACAGTCGACCTCCAAGCCTCCATCAGCTACAAGTCTGTAGGATTCTACGTAAAATACAGCCCGTGCAAAGTACTCGACACAGCATACGGCCCCGAATTTACGGCATTGTCGGTAGGACTTATCCTGTTCTGACGATGAGCCGGCAATAAACCAAAAAGCCATTCCCGCTTCATTGCAGGAATGGCTTTTCACCTATTATATATATCAGTCTGATAAATTATGCTTTTACACGACCTACGTAAGAACCATCGCGAGTATCAACTTCGATGATTTCGTCCTGATTGATGAACAAAGGCACACGTACAGTAGCACCTGTTTCAACAGTAGCAGGCTTAGTAGCGTTTGTAGCAGTATCGCCTTTCAGTCCCGGTTCTGTGTAAGTAACCTTCAACTGAACCTTAACCGGCAATTCAGCGAACAAGATAGTTTCAGTAGAAGCATCAGATACAACGTCTACTACCATTTCTTCTTTCAGGAAGTCAACACCTTCGATCAGATCGTGAGCGATAGGCACCTGTTCGTATGTTTCCTGGTTCATGAAGATATAATCTTCACCTTCCTTGTACAAATACTGGTACGGACGGCGTTCTACACGTACATCTTCCAGTTTTTCACCGATGTTGAAACGACGTTCCAATACATAACCATCAACAACATCTTTCAGTTTTGTACGCATGAAAGTGTTTCCTTTACCCGGTTTTACATGCAAAAAGTCGATACAGAAATACAGCTTTCCATCCATACGGATAGCTGTTCCGATCTTAATGTCTTGAGCATTAATCATAACTAAATCCTTTTATTATTATGTTATTATTGATTGTTGCGTAATAATTCGAGTGCAAAATTAATCTAAATCACGAAAAAACGCAAAAAGATTTGTCTAAAAATGATTTAGCTATTGGTTTATTTAAAAAAAGTCACTAATTTTGCAGCCCGAACGCATAGAATAATAACATAAATAGTATATACGAAAATGAAAAGAACTTACCAACCCTCTAACAGAAAGAGAAGAAACAAACACGGTTTCCGCGAAAGAATGGCAACTGCAAACGGTCGCCGAGTATTGGCTGCACGTCGTGCTAAAGGTCGTAAAAAACTGACTATATCAGACGAATACAACGACGTTAAAGCATAAGAACGTTAGACAGAAAGATTTAAGAGAGCCGCAAGATACTGAGATAGCGTTTTGCGGCTTTTCTTTTCACAAAGCATAGCGGAAAAGAAAAAATTGTATCTTTGCAAAAATTATATAGCTGAATAATATGGTGACACTGAAAGATTTCTTTTCATTCAAGAATAACCGTTTTTTCTGGCTCAACATCATCGGTATGGTGGTAGCCATTGTTGTTATCGTGTACGGTACGTTGTGGGGACTTGACATCTATACTCATCACGGAGAATCGTATGTAGTGCCCAACATTAAGAATAAGGAGTTAAGCCAGGCGCAGATATTGCTGAACCAGCAATCCATGCAAGGCGTAGTAATAGATTCGAATTATGTAAAGGAACTGCCCGCGGGCATCGTTCTCGACCAGACTCCGGCTGGAGGAATGCGGGTAAAGAAGGGAAGAACCATCTACCTGACCATCAATACCAACGAGGTTCCTAAGGTGAAAATTCCTGATGTCATCGACAACAGCTCCATGCGTCAGGCTGCCGCCAAGCTGAAAGCCATGGGATTCCGCCTGACGGAACCCGAAATGGTAGCAGGAGAACAAGACTGGGTATACGGCATCAAGTACAGAGGACGTTCGCTGAAAGCAGGCGACAAAGTACCGAGCGAAGCGCTGCTGACGCTGTGTATCGGCAGCACGCAAATACGTGATTCGCTGAGCATGGACTCACTTAATATGCAAATAGAAATGGATGCAGCAGGAGAAGAGGCTCCTACTGTAGACGATTCGTGGTTCTAAAAGATTCAACAAGTTCAAGACAACGAATGGCAGAAGATTATATAAACGAACTGGACGACTCGCTGGATGATGTAGAGCCGGTAGAGCGTTCTTCCGAATTATACGAGCACTTCCGTGTAGTAGTAGATAAAGGACAGACTCCGGTGCGTATAGACAAGTATCTGTTCGAACGCATCGTGAATGCTTCGCGCAACCGTATTCAGGCTGCGGCCGATGCGGGGTTTGTCATGGCAAACGGCAAGCCGGTAAAAAGCAGCTATAAAGTAAAGCCGCTCGACGTACTGACCGTCATGATGGACCGTCCACGCTACGACAATGATATTATTCCCGAGGATATTCCGCTGAACATTGTTTACGAGGATGATGACCTGATGGTCATCAACAAACCTGCGGGACTGGTAGTACATCCGGGGTGCGGAAATTATCACGGCACGCTGGTGAATGCCATTGCCTGGCATCTGCGTGACGTACCTTCCTACGATCCAAACGACCCGCAGGTGGGACTGGTTCACCGTATCGACAAGGACACTTCGGGATTGCTGGTTGTGGCCAAGACTCCCGATGCAAAGACCAGCCTGGGATTGCAGTTCTACAACAAAACCACCAAGCGCGAATACAATGCACTGGTGTGGGGCATCATCGATGAAGACGAAGGAACCATCACCGGAAATATCGGACGCAACCCCAAAGACCGCATGCAGATGGCTGTCATGAGCGACCCTACTCAGGGTAAACATGCTGTGACTCATTATCAGGTACTGGAGCGTCTGGGTTATGTCACACTGGTAAAGTGTGTGCTGGAAACCGGACGTACCCATCAGATTCGTGTACACATGAAGCACATCGGACACGTATTGTTCAACGATGAGCGTTACGGTGGTCACGAAATACTGAAAGGTACTCACTTCAGCAAGTACAAACAATTTGTAAACAACTGCTTCGAGATTTGTCCCCGTCAGGCACTTCACGCCAAAACGCTGGGATTTGTTCATCCGCGTACAGGCAAAGAGATGTTCTTTACATCCGAATTGCCCGAAGACATGACCCGTCTGCTGGACAAATGGAGAACATATATAAGTAACAGAGAAGAATAACAAACAAATTATGAAACGCATCATTGCTATTGTTGCCGGAGGAGATTCTTCGGAACATGATGTCTCCATGCGTAGCGCAGAAGGCATATACTCTTTTATCGACAAAGATAAGTACACCTTATATATAGTAGAGCTCACCAAGAAAAAATGGGAGGCTTTGTTGCCCGACGGCAGTCGTGCACCGATAGACAAGAACGATTTCAGCTTCAGTCACGACGGTCAGAAGGTGAAACCCGACTTTGCATACATTACCATCCACGGCACTCCGGGAGAAAATGGTATTCTGCAAGGCTATTTCGAACTGCTGGGTATCCCCTACTCTACTTGCGACGTGCTGGTTTCGGCCATGACATTCAGCAAATTCACACTGAACCAGTACCTGAAAGGTTTCGGTGTACGTGTAGCCGAATCGCTGCTGGTAAACAAACGCCACGGCATAAGCGATCAGGATGTCATCGAGAAAATTGGTCTTCCCTGCTTTATCAAGCCTAATGCCAGTGGCTCCAGCTTCGGAGTAACAAAGGTAAAGACAGCCGACCAGATACAGCCTGCCCTGAAAGAGGCCTTTGCCGAATCGGACGATGTCATGATTGAGGCTTTCATGGATGGTATTGAACTTGCCAACGGCTGCTACAAGACCAAAGACAAATCGGTTGTCCTTCCCATTACCGAAGTTGTCAGCAAAAATGAGTTCTTCGACTATAATGCAAAATATAAAGGCGAAGTGACTGAAATCACTCCGGCACGCCTTAGCCCGGAACTGACCGACCGTGTACAGAAACTGACTTCGGCTATCTACGACATACTGGGATGCAAGGGTATTGTACGCGTGGACTACATCATCACGGAAGGAGAAAAAATCAACATGCTGGAAATCAATACCACTCCGGGCATGACAGCTACCAGCTTCATCCCGCAGCAGGTTCGTGCCGCCGGCATTGACATCAAGAATGTCATGACAGATATTATCGAAGATTCATTTCAAAAATAACCGGAAATTCCGTATATTTGAACATTGACTTATAAAACAGAAAAACATGAACATACCTGCCGAGTTTGACGAAATCCGTCCCTATTCTCCCGAAGAGCTTCCACAGATCTTCAAGGAGTTGTTAGCCGATCCCTCATTTCAGGCAGTGCTGACAAATATCATTCCCGGGGTACCTGTTGAAATGCTTGCTGCAAAGCTGTATCAATGTAAGACGAATCTGGATGTACAGAAGACATTTTTCCACAAACTGCTCCACGATATCATCGACAAGTACAGCGATGGTTTCGACATGGACACATCTTCGCTGAGTGATAAGAGCCGGAATTATACTTTCGTTTCGAATCACCGCGACATTGTTTTAGACCCAGGATTTCTGTCTGTCGGACTTTTAGACAATCATTTTCCGACAACCGTAGAAATTGCCATCGGCGATAATCTGCTGATCTTCCCATGGATCAAGAAACTGGTACGTATAAACAAGGCATTTATCGTACAGCGTGCCCTTTCGATGCGCCAGATGCTGGAATCATCGGCTCGCATGTCGCGTTACATTCATTTTGCGATTACGCAAAAAAAGGAAAACGTATGGATTGCCCAACGGGAAGGAAGAGCCAAAGACTCGAACGACCGGACACAGGACAGCGTATTGAAAATGCTTGCCATGGCGGGCGAAGGTGATATCATCGACCGGTTGAAAGAACTGAATATCGTTCCTACTGCCTTATCGTATGAATATGATCCGTGTGATTATCTGAAAGCGCAGGAGATGCAGCAGAAGCGTGATATCGAAGGGTTCAAGAAAAGTCAGGAAGACGACCTGAACAATATGCAGACAGGTATATTCGGTTACAAGGGAAGAGTACATTTCCAGACAGCTTCCTGCATCAACGAAGAACTGGAAGCCTTGCGAGGACTCCCTAAAACGGAAGTGTTCTCCAAGATATCCGAACTGATTGATGTGCATATCCACCGCAATTACCGTATCTATCCGGGAAATTATGTGGCATGCGATCTGCTGGAAGGCGGACAAACTTTTGCCAGTCATTATACAAATGACGATAAGGTGCGCTTCGAAAATTACTTGCAGAAGGAACTGGATATGATTCAGTTGCCCAACAAGGACGAAGCCTTCCTGCGCCGTTGTATGCTGACAATGTATGCCAATCCGGCACTCAACCACCAGAAAGCTCTGAACGTATGAAACAAGCGATAGCAATGGTTCTTCTTCTTTGCATGCTTCTTTGGGAAGGATGCAAGGAAGAAGACTATGTATACCCCAGTGTGGTAACCGAATTTATCGGTGTACAGACTGACCATGAGGGAACCATTTCACAACTGGTTGCAGATAACGGAACCGTATATCCTGTGCTTCAGCGTGACGGTCTGGGAGGACTGGTAGCCGATACACTCTATCGTACTGTATCTATTTATGAGCCTATCGTACAGGAAGAAGGAAAAGAAACTGCCGCCCAACTGTATTCATGTCAGCTTGTTTTATCGATGGATCCGGTTGCTGAAGCCGCTTTCAAAGGAAACATCAAAACCGATCCGGTAGATATACAAAGTATCTGGCTGTCGGGCAACTATGTGAATATGATACTGCTGGTACAGTATAAGGACCAGACTCATGCATATCATTTCATTGATGAAGGCTTTACTCCCAACGAAGACGGTACGCAGACACTGAACCTGCGCCTGTACCACGACCGGAGGAACGATTATGAAGCGTTTACCAAACAAGTATACTTGTCGGTTCCGCTCAAGAATTATTTGCAATTGTTGAGAAAAGGCGATAAAATCCGCTTTAGCCTCAATACTTACAAGGAGCAAGAAACCTATCGGGAATTTGATTACCAATAAACAGTAAACACTATGATTAAGAGCATTTACTTTATGTTTTTTGTATGCGCCTGCCTGTTCGGGTTATTCGCATGCAGCGCCAAATCACAAGATAAATTCAAGAACCTGTCATCCGATGACTTCGAAAAACTGATTCAGGACGAAAATATTCAGCGGGTGGACGTACGTACTGTAGCCGAATATAGTCAGGGACATATTCCGGGTAGCCTGAACATCAATGTTCTGGACGAAAAATTTGCAGCAGAAGCAGATGAACTGCTCGACAAGGAACGCCCGGTGGCTGTGTACTGCAAGAGCGGAAGAAGAAGTCGTAATGCAGCACGTATCTTGACTAAAAAAGGGTTTAAGGTTTACAACCTGGATAAAGGATTCGAAAACTGGAAGGAATCTGGTAAAGACATCGAACTCTAAAAAATACACATGCGGACATTTATAGGAAATATCTGAACTTTCCACGCAAATGTCCGCATGTCTTTTTATCATAATACCGGCTTACTTCAACGACTGAAGCATACGTTTCAATACAACTGTAGCCGAAATTTCGCGGTTAGCAGCTTCTGGAATAACCAGCGAAGTAGGTGCTTCTATCACATCATCTGTCACAATCATGTTACGACGAACCGGCAGGCAGTGCATAAAGTAAGCATTGTTTGTTACAGCCATGTGAGCAGTATCCACCGTCCAGCTCATATCCTTACTCAGAATCTTACCGTAATCGGCAGGATTTGTCACTCCCGGACAAGCCCAGTTCTTGGCATAAATAAAATCTGCCCCTTCGAAAGCTTTCATCTGATCGTATTCTACATGTGCTCCACGTACAAATTTCGGATCAAGTTCATAACCTTTAGGATGAGTAATCACAAAATCTACATCTGCCTCATTCATAAAATCGGCAAATGAGTTAGGAACAGCCTGCGGCAGTGCACGAGGGTGAGGAGCCCATGTCAACACAACTTTCGGACGTTCTTTCTTTTTGTACTCTTCAATGGTAATCAAGTCGGCAAATGCCTGCAACGGATGTCCGGTTGCTGCTTCCATCGAAAACACCGGTTTGCCGGAGTACTGAATGAACTGATTCAAGATCTTTTCAGTATAATCGTCTTCACGACTTTCGAAACGGGCAAACGAACGTACACCGATGATGTCGCAATAAGAAGCCATTACAGGAATAGCTTCAAGCAGATGTTCACTCTTGTCACCATCCATCACGACTCCACGTTCTGTTTCCAGCTTCCAAGCTCCCTGATTTACATCGAGGACAATCACATCCATACCTAAGTTACGTGCCGCTTTCTGCGTACTAAGGCGGGTACGCAAGCTGTTGTTAAAGAAAATCAGCAAACAAGTGCGATGCTTGCCCAGCGATTCATATTTATAACGGTCCTTCTTTATTTCGAAAGCTTCTGCAAGGGCGGTCTTCAAATCACCCAGATCGAATACATTTGTATAGGTTTTCATACGATCTATTGTATATAAATTAATATTAGTACGGCAAATATACTATAAAAATACAATATAATAGTATATCATTTCGAATTCTTGCAAAAATATTCTATTTACGGATTTGTCCGTTGCCTTCAATCAGCCACTTATAAGTAGTTATTTCTCGCAATCCCATCGGTCCGCGTGCATGTAATTTCTGGGTACTGATACCTATTTCTGCTCCCAGTCCAAACTGTGCACCGTCTGTAAATGAGGTAGGTGCATTGGTATACACACAAGCCGCATCGACCATGGCACAAAAATAACCGGCAGCCTTTTTATCTTCGGCAACAATACATTCGCTATGTTTCGAACCGTATGTATAAATATGCGATAAAGCTTCTTCTATATCGGCTATCGTCCGTATTGCCATTTTATAATCGAGGAACTCTGTTCCGTAACTGTCGGCTGTAGCATGACAAAGCAATTCTGACGGATAATGACCATCCAAGGCTTTATAAGCAGCCTCATCGGCATAAATCGTAACTTTACTATCCTGAAGAGGAGCACATAAAGCTGGTAAATCTGCCAGTCGGGATGCATGAACCAGCAGGCAGTCGAGTGCATTGCATACGCTGACACGACGGGTCTTTGCATTGTTGACAATAGCTGCCCCCTTTACAACATCGCCCGAGGCATCGAAATAAGTATGACAAACACCAGCTCCTGTTTCTATAACCGGAATGGTGGCTTCCCGACGTACATAGTTAATCAGATTGCTGCTGCCACGCGGAATAATCAGATCGACCAGTCCTTCGGCGTGAAGTAATTCGGCTGTTGCCTCACGACTTGCAGGCAGTAACTCTACTACATGTGTATCTATTCCCAGTTGTGCCAAGACTTCGTGTATCACTTTTACTATTGCCCGGTTCGAACAGTCGGCATCACTTCCACCTTTCAGCACACATGCATTTCCACTTTTCAGGCAAAGCGAAAAGACATCGAAACTGACATTGGGACGTGCTTCATAAATAATGCCGATAACCCCGAAAGGAACACTTACTTTCTTCAGATGCAACCCGTTCGGACGAACGGTTTCCTCCAAGATTCTGCCAAGTGGGGAAGGCAGAGCTGCCACATTCCGCATATCGGATGCAATTCCTTCCAAACGTTCTTCCGTCAGCTTCAGCCTGTCGTACTTCGGGTTTGCAGGATCCATCCGCTGAAGGTCCTCCCGATTGGCTTCCAGTATTTCTCTACTATGCTTCACGGCTGCATCTGCAACTGCAAGCAACACCTTGTTTATCTGTTCTTCGTCCAACAATGGCAGCCGGCGGGAAGCCTGACGGACATCGTGTAAAACTTCATTTATATTCATACGACTATTTGTTACTCAATACAATGATTATCTGCAAAAATATCATTATTTCCATGATTTCAATTCTTTTCTTTATTTTTATATAAGATATTACGAAAACTTTCTTATCTTTGGATAAACATACAGAGAGTATCAACCCTTTTTATTAACCACTAAAACAACGAGCTATGGAAACTAAAACGTACGGATCACTGGTAGAAGTTTTCAGAGGCAGCCTCTGGGAAGCAGAATTAATAAAAGGTTTGTTAGAATCAGCCGGAGTATCAGCTATGCTGAAGAATGAAACATTATCAGCTGTCACCTCTCCTTATTTACCAACGGGAGATGTACTGGTAATGGTTAATAAAGAGGAAGAAGTTTATGCTAAAAAAGTAGTATTGGAAAGAAAAGTATGAAAAGAAAGATCTTTGCAGCGATGGCTGTTCTGGCTTTTTCAGCATTCAGCATGAATGCACAAACATTAAAATCAACTACATGGAAAGCCTACGGGGTTAGTTTTAAAGCTCCCGCAGGCTTTAATGTCGAAGATGATTCAGAAGAAGGATACATTATCAGTACGCCAACCTATTACATTATGGTACAGCTTTTGGAAGGAGAAGGTATTCAGCCTTCGGAACTTTCACAAGAGTTGAAAAACATTGCGACTGACGATGAAGTGACTAATCAAACGCCTGTTACCACTTTCGAACTTCCTCAGTTTTATGGTGCGCAACTGAAAGGGAACTGTGAAACCGAACAATGCGTATATTCTTATCTGCTGACAAAAGATGGAAGCAGCGGTTTTTACGTGTCCATCACTTATACAGACAAGAAAGACAATACTCCCGAGGCTATTCTGAAAAGCTTTACGCTGGAGGAATAATATGCCACTATCCAAAGGCATTATAAAAAGATACGATATAATGAAACAACCTATACCAACCTATATTTCAACTCGCTGGTGGAACACTTTGTTTTTATTGGCCATTTTATTGCCGATGGGAGTTCTGCCAGCAACAGCTCAAGATTACAATGAAACCACAGCCTTAACTTATAGTTGTCAGGATATTCCCAAAAGCATAACTTTCTGCGGGAAAAATATTGACCTGACCCGATTTGACCGGCGTGAACGTATCGATCGTGAATTACTGGCTTTCACGTATATGCACAGTACCTCCATCCAAATGATCAAGCGGGCTAACCGGTATTTCCCGATAGTGGAATCCATTCTGCGTGAGAACGGAATTCCCGACGATTTCAAATACCTGATGTCGATAGAAAGTAATAATAACCCGCTGGCACGTTCGGGAGCCGGAGCTGCCGGACTCTGGCAACTAATGCCGGGTACAGCGCGTGACTTCGGTCTGGAAGTTGGACACAGTATAGACGAACGGTATCATGTAGAGAAAGCAACACAAGCTGCCTGCAAATATCTTAAACAGGCTTATGCCCGCTTCGGAAACTGGACCAGTGTAGCTGCATCATATAATGCTGGTCAAGGGCGTATTTCCCGCGAGCTGGAACGTCAGTATGAAGAGAATGCTCTCGACCTCCAGCTTGTAGAAGAAACGGCGCGTTATGTTTATCGTATCTTAGCAGCTAAGATCATGTTTGCCAATCCACAGAAATTCGGTTTCCGTCTGCGTGCATGCGACTTATATCCGGTTATTCCTTATCATGAAATAAAGATAGAAGAAAGTATTGAGGATCTTCCCCGTTTTGCTAAGGGAAGAGGTATTACATACGCTCTCTTACGAAACATGAATCCATGGATTCGCAGTAATTCGCTTCCGGTACACGGGAAGCAAGTGTATTATATCCGAATCCCTGACAAGGAAGAAATGCATTACAACCCACGGGTAATTATTGCACATGATCCGAACTGGGTAGTGAAAGAAAAATAAGATTCGTGATATACATACGATTAAAGGCCGTCAAAATTTCAATTCAGGAAGAACAAACCTTTAATACGTGAGTTCGGGATAAGAAAGTATCTTTAAAAGTTGGTAATCACCGAATTATTTTGTATATTTAAGTCTGACAAACAATTAATTACAAATTAACAA
>NZ_DBMACV010000013.1:0-57822 GCF_057861905.1 Phocaeicola sp.
CAGCCAACGAGCGAACATACGTGCCAAACTCGGACTGAAAAAAAGCGACAATTTAAAAGAAGCATTACAAGAACGCATGAGGCTGTATGAAGAAGAACACCGGCAAGAGGACTTTTCAGCCATGCGTTAGGGATTGCAGAGTAAAGCCCACAGCCTTTAGGCGAGGACTTGCAACGGAAAGCCTGACCGTCCCACAGGAACGCCCAAAAGAAAAAGAATCCCCCGAACATTCATCCGGGGGACATCCAAGCCGTCACATCAATTATAATACAGATTCAGATCATCCGTGCCAATCTCCTTTCCGTCCCGGAAAACAAGGCGTAAATCAATCCTCTCTCTGTTTTCATTGCCACAAAGATAGACATACCGGCCAACATACGCATCATACTTATCAATCAGTTCTAACGGTATGACCGGCATGGGAAAAGGATACACCTATATTGCATATAGCGGAAAATTTGTAAGATTACCCTGTACTTTATAAGGCAACATAGAAAATCTCTCCGCATGCAATTCCGGTCTTTTTCCCAGTAATGCTGTCAACGAATTGGCCCGGACATTCCCTTCGGCCTTCACTTCTATCGGCACCATTTGGGCATTACGTTGAATAACAAAATCCAACTCAAGACGCGAATTGTCTGTGTTATGGTAATAAATCGGTGACACGCCCTTACTTTTCATCTGCTGCAATACATACTGTTCAGTCATTCCTCCCTTGTATTCCTTAAATATGTCGTTTTTAATCAAGACTTGGGCCGGATCTGTCTTGACCATAGCACCCATAAGCCCCAAATCAACCATATAGAGTTTGAAAGCCGACAGGTCTTCATAAATATCAAGCGGAAGCTCCGGTTTGGTACATCGAGGCACTTTATACAACAACCCGGCATTTACAAGCCATTGAATGGCCATCTCAAAATCATTGGCTCTGGCACCTTTTCGCAAAGCTCCGTAAATGAATTTCTTGTTTTCTTTAAATAATTGGGAAGGAATGCTGTTCCATACCATTCGGACACGCGGAACCTGTTCTTTGGGCGCATGTTTTGAGAAGTCAAGATCATAGCCTTGCAAAATCTCCGACTGTATTCTTCTGACTTCCAGCAAGGAATCCGTTTCTACATATTTGAGTACAACTTCCGGCATACCACCTACATAATAATATTGCCGAAGGAGATCCGTATATTTGTCATGCAGGAGGCTTATCGTTTCAAAATCCCCACTCATAAGCAATTTACAAGCTTCTTCTTCTCCCTTGGCGACAAGAAACTCTTCAAAGTTCATAGGAAATATATTGATGACATTTACCTTCCCTACGGGATAAGACACATCCTGATGAAGGGATATCCCCAAAAGTGAACCTGCCACAGCTATATGATACTCCGGAACCTCCTCTTTAAAATACTTCAAAGATTCCAGTGCTTCCGGGATATCTTGTATCTCATCAAGGATAATAAGCGTATCACCCGGAGTAATGTCAACGGAAGTCATCGCACGCAGCCCCCGTAAAATTCTGTCAACATTGAAATCCTGAGAAAAAAGCTGGCGTGCAAGGTTATTCTTACGGCATACCACATAAGCCTCTTTTTTGTATTCAAGTTTGGCAAACTCATGGAGCAGCCATGTTTTCCCAACTTGTCGGGCACCATTTAAAATCAGAGGTTTTCTATCCTCACGGTTTTTCCATTCTATAAGTTGTTGCAAAACAAATCTTTTCATCTACAAACAGCATTTTTATACATGTAAAAACAGCGTATAATACATTTATCCGCACTTATTTAAAGCACAAATATACTAAAATAAGCAGATAATAGAAGCAATCTTATACATTTTTCCGCACTTTAATCAACTCCAATGGAAAGCAGTAGCCAATTTAGGATTGCCTTCTCCACGCTCGATGGCCACCAGCGTATTGATGCCCACGCCCGCCAGTTCGGAGAAGTTCCAGCTGATTGACCTTCAAACTCTTCCTGCACTCTTTAATCATCTTTCCTAGCTCTTTCATATTCACAACACATTGTGATTTTAGTCAGTTTTCATCCTAGTTCAAAGAAAAAAACAGCCGATAAAGCAACTATAATCATTGTATTCATATAGATTAACATCATATATTCAAGTTAATCTATATATTTACATGGATTATTTGTATATTTGCAAAAAAGGAACAACCATGTGGAATGAAATGAGCAATCCAGCTGTGCTGATGAGAATCGGCCAGCGCATCAAAGAGACACGTATCAGGCAGCATATCACGCAGGAAGAACTGGCAACGGCTTCCGGTGTAAGCCCCTTGACCGTTGCGAACATCGAGAAGGGCAAATCGGTATCGCTGCTGTTGTTCATCAGCGTACTCCGCTCGCTCGGCCTGCTGGAGAACCTGGAGCAACTGGTACCGGAAATCCGGGTCAGCCCGATAGAGCTCAAAAAACTGCAAGGAAAGAAACGCTACCGTGTACGCCATTTAAAACAAGATAACCATGAATGATTTGATAGTAGATGTAAAGCTATGGGGAGAAAGCGTAGGCTCTCTCTATTGGGAAAAGGAAAGCAATGCCGCCTTGTTCGACTATGAACGGAAGTTCATCCGCTCCGGTCTTGACATTTCTCCCATCATCATGCCCATCAGCCAGTACAGGAACACCCCCTACCGGTTCCTTGAAAACCGTACCGACTGTTTCAAGGGGTTGCCCGGCCTGTTTGCCGATTCACTGCCGGACACTTTCGGAAACCAGATCATCAATGAATGGTTTGCCAGCAAGGGATTGTCCGGAGAAGAGATTACCCCTTTAGACAGGCTTTGCTATGTAGGCAAACGTGGCATGGGCGCACTGGAGTTTGAGCCGTCCTCGCCAATCAACGGCATGAACGAATCATCAGTGCTCCATATCGAGGAACTGACGGAGCTTGCCAAATCCGTATTCACGGACAGAATGGCTTTTCAGGTCCAACTGCGCCAGGAAGGAAGAAACATTCTGGATATACTGAAAGTGGGAACATCTGCCGGAGGTGCCAAGCCCAAGGCCATCATCGCCTACAACGATATTACCGGAGAGGTACGCTCCGGACAGGTAAAAGCTCCTGAAGGATTCGGATATTGGCTGTTGAAATTTGATGGCGGCAAATACAGCGAACACACGCAGATAACGGACAATCCACAAGGAATAGGAAATATCGAATATGCCTATCACCGGATGGCAAAAGCCTGCGGTATCGATATGATGGAATGCCGGTTACTTCAGGAAAAAGAGTCATATCACTTTATGACACGCCGTTTTGACCGTATGAAAGACGGAGAGAAAATCCATGTACAGACATTGGCCGGGCTTGCCCACTATGACCGTGACCAACGCCATTCATACGAAGAGATATTCCGTATCATGCGGCAGATGAACCTCCCTTATCCAGATCAGGAGGAACTATACCGAAGAATGGTGTTCAACGTCATGAGCCGTAACCATGATGACCATAGCAAGAACTTCTCTTTCCTGATGGATAGACAAGGGAAATGGAAACTGGCCCCGGCATACGACCTCTGCTACTCATACACACCGGGCGGCAAATGGACGAACCGCCACCAACTGTCACTCAACGGCAAACAAGACAATTTCACGATGGAAGATCTGCAAAAGGTAGGTGAGAACATGGGCATCCGGGAACACAAACAGATTATCGAAAAGGTACAGGAAACCGTATCGTATTGGCATGAGACTGCCAAGGATTGCGGGGTCAAGCCGGAACACGCCGATTTTATCGGAAAAAACCTGCTCTTGTTCGGCAAGCAACTGCATACCATCCAAATGCCGGACATTGCCAACGAACAAGAGCAGGCTTTCATGAAGGCTATGCGAAATGATGACTTCAACGCCATCCTGGAACTGAAGATGAGAGGATATCAGCCATCGGAGAACGTACTGAAAAGCCTCCAGCCGGATATATCCGCCACCAACTTCATCGCTGCCGCCAAAATCTTCCAAATGGAAGGGATGCTAAAAAGCCTTCAGGACATAAAGCCTGTGCAAAGCCCGATTATAGGCGGCAATAAGCGTAGCATGGAATTGGGGGATTAACACACAAACGGCATCCTGTACCATTCAATATAATAGTAAATATATTAATTGTTATCTATCATATTTTGATTTAACAGTTAATATATTTACCTTTGCGATATGACAACGAATCACATCACCCAAGCCATGGCCAATCCGGAAATCATAGCGGAACTGGGCAGGCGATTTAAGGAATACAGGCTAACCTATAGGTTCACACGTGTCCACTAAAAATCATTAACACTTCCCTTAACTAATAGTTCTATAGCTATTTGCAGCTATTGCCCCATCTGAGTTTATGAGCCTTTTTTTACGGCACACAACAAGAAGGAAGGAGGGATTGAGAAAAGTTTTGGACGACAAAAAATGTTGGGGACAGTGAAGCCGTCCGGCGTTATTTTTTTCGGTACAAAGGGCGAAGACCGGAACTCTTTCATATCCATCCACCGAAATAAATTTGCCGTTCAAAAACAAAGGGTCTCAGATGGAGCTATGAAAAAGCACACAAGGGGAGGCAGAAAACAAGGAAAAGGGAAGAACGGAAATAAAAAAAAGTAAAATCCAACAGACAGAACAATAAACAAAAGCATAAATATTAGGCAAAATTGTCCCGATAAAAGAATTATAACATGACTATTGAAGATGAAATCCTCCAATACCTGCACTATCATCCTCTATCAAACAGGGTTGAGATAACGCTTGGGATAACCAATCCTCCCAGTGGCAGGATTGTAAAAAGACTACTGGCCGATGCCGTAACCAAAGGAATGATAGAAGTACTCTAACAATAGTAGTGCCACTATATTATAAGCAGCACTGCAATTGTTCCTTACCCCAGCAAATGCACCTCCTGTAACCTCACCAATCCCAAATACATCTTCAAGAACACCTCCTGATACACCTTCAGATCCGGGAAATAGACGAAAGACTTCCGGGAAAAAGAGAGACATGTGAATGGCCGTTCATTTGGAACCTCCATTTCCGGATAGCGTTTCTTCGCCTGGTCAACCGCCATCTTGTTAAGTGAAGCCACGAAGTTGGCCTGGCGTATCGGATTCCATTTCGGGGTTTCAAGAATCATCATCCCATCTTTCCGCTCAGGAATAACCAAATATTCATCCTGCACGTTACGGGCGTAATAGCACACAAAAGACAAGGCCTCATAGACATTATCCCCTACATGAATACCGATAACCCGTTCTTCAGCCGGTGTACCAGCAAAGCATTCCGCAATCTGCTTCATGGCATACCCATGCAACAAGGCAGCATTAGAAGCCAACAGATAAGCCGGTGCGGTACGCTCTCCTCCCCTATCGATGGCAGCAAAGAGAGAAGGACTCCAACAGAGATGGATGATCTTTCCTTTCTCTTTCTCACGAAGGGAAGCGACACATAACCGGTTGTCAAAGACCAAACGGGCTTTTTTCGTTTCCGGATGGAACTGGAACACGTTCCGTACCCTGTCCGGCTTATGGATATCCATCATCAGATAGCCTTGCCACCCGGACACATGTTTTGTCTTTAAAGTTGTTTCGCTTTCCTCCACATCAAAGAGATAAGACAAGAGCTTTTCCCGCTTGCAACATACGGAAAGAGAAAACTCATCCTGTTCTTTCATCTGCTGCATATCCAATGAAAGGAGAAAAGCCAATTGCCAAGGAGTAAGCTCGGAAAAGCCATGTAATTCGATACAAGAGAACGAACCTTTCTCCGGTGAATAAATGGCATACCCTCGGTCATCAATCTCATATTTCAACATGAAATCCCCTTGTTCGACGGGAAGATAATTCTGTAAAACGGTCTGATAATTCATAAAGAAATATATTATATTAAGTTAGTATTCATAAAGAGAAATCGGGGCCACTCTTGCGTTTCCGTTTCTTTTTGGACGGTATGAGATCATCCTCTTGCGACTTCTTCCCGCTGCCGGTAATGTCAAGATCCGGAATGGCCGTAACTCCCCTACCCTGCATATAGAAAGCCTCACGATCCACCCGCTCACGGAACTCCCCTACCCTATTAATATGTGACGAGAGACCGACTGCCACGCCATCGAAAAGCTTCTGTATATTCTGATAAGTGAGCTTACGGGAAAGATCCGCACCTTTAAAGAGATGAGCATTTTCCACGTTTTCCATATAGAGAGAAATCCCATATGCGCCTTTGCCGTTTACATGCTCCGTCACCCGAATCGATTCTTCCGCCAAGTTCTTCTTGAAATCCTCATATCCGGAAGAAGCGTTCAAAGCCTTAAACACGTGGTCATAGAGATAATGCTTCTGTTCATCGGCACTCATGCCATGCCCATCAAAACGGATATTACCGAAGCGATATTTCTGAGGAAGCGAAACGTCCTTCAGGTAAAAGCCTGAATCCTTGATGCCATAGACATAATAGGATTTGTCCTTCTTGGTGACCAGACGCATATACAATCCTTCTTGTTCCAGGTTCCTTCGGAAATCGGATGTACTTTCGGAAAAAGAGTAGATGCGGTCAAGCTGTTGTAACAGTTCATCCTTGAACAAGGGGTTGAAAAAACCTCCTTTTTCCAGCAATGCGAAAAGGTTGTCATAGCTTTCATCCCCCAACAGGACACGCCATTCTTCATTGGCCAGTTTTATTTCTTGCAAGGGTTTATCCAAAGACCAGTATGTATCGGATTGTTCTAGGACAGCCGATACCTTATCCTTGTAATTATAACTACGCATGGCTTTCTTCAAGGCCGCATCGAAATAATAGTTACGGTATTGCGCCTCTCCCAACGTGGTTCTCTTGCCTCCTTCCCTTTCCAAAGGCAACAGACCGTACTTCTGCTCCAGTTCCCTTGAGATCTTTTCGGAACGGCTGTAATTATTCCCGGAAGGAATGCTTTTGCCTTCTTCATCAATCGTGGTCAGCAGCACATGCACATGGCTGTGTGCCTTGTCGGTATTCAGGACAACGGCATAACAGGACTTTCCGTACCCCATCCTCTCGATATATTCCCCGGCAAGAGAAAGCCACTGTTCATCGGAAAGGCTTTCTCCCGGATAGAGGCTCAGAATAAATTCCGCATAAGGTAGTTTCACCCGGTCATTCAACTGGGAGATAAGTTCCATGTAGGCTGGCATGGCGGCCAGTTCGTCACCGGTGGAGGTGCAAAGCACTTTTCCGTTTCCTTCCTTGACCTTGGAAAGCTGGTATTCGATTTTCCGGCTCATGGACAGGTGGGATGAGAAAGAAGGCTGTATCTCGGCTATCATAACAATTTCCGGTTAATGGTTTCTACATCCGAAAGGTATTGGTTAATCCGATCCAATGAATACAATATATTTTCATCGGACGGAAGCGTATTGATATGTTTGGCAAGCTGGTTGATATTGGCTCCTATTTTACGAAGTTCATATATCATTTGCACATCGGTTTTCGACATGCTTCTGCCTTTCAAGGCAGACTCTCTGATAAAGGAAGAAAGGGATTTTCCCTCTTCCTTTGAACGTTGAAGAAGCTGTTCTTTCTCGGCTTCCGTCAAGCGGATCTTTATACTTATATCTCGATTCTCTTTCATATATACAGAGTATGTGAGTGTAACGAACATTGGTCGGCAGCTCGGCTGTCGCAAGGGTTTTTGTACCCACAAAAACATACCTTGCATTAGCAAAGATATACAATAATACTCAGCTGTGAAATAAAACCAAACAAAAGTCTTGATTTCTTAATCCTGATTAACCGCGCACTTTGTTACAAAGCAACTACGCACATTGTAACAAGCAAACGAAAAGCCATTAGTTACAAAATACATAATTACTAATTATATTATTACAAAGTATGAACATACATACTTAACTATAATATTAATTACATACATAATTATATTCATATTTATATGTGTAAATACTTATATAATTAAGTAAATAAGTGTGTAATAAATTAATTATAAAAGTATGCAATTATTTAATTTATTATTTATATATTTGCGCACATACTTAAAAACGTACATTATGGGACAAATATTACCAGGAGTAGTCGTAGCTTTTGAGAATCCCAAGGGCGGGGTAGGAAAGTCCACATTGACAGCTTTGTTTGCAGGTTATATTCATTCGCAGTCAAACGAAGAGGGTGGCTTATCCATTGCCGTGGTGGATATCGACGACATGCAGAACACTATCGGAAAATTACGTGAGGACGAAGCCGAGGACGGAATCATGAAAAAGGAAGAAGAATATGAGGTTATCAATATCTCTTCCTCAGAGTTCATCAACCAACTGGATTTCCTTCAGGACAATTACGACATTATACTTGTCGATTTTCCGGGTAACCTGAAACAAAACGGTGTAGTTGAAACGCTGCACTTCGTTGACGTGATCATCATTCCCTTCGAACCGAACCAGACCGATTTAAGACCTACATTGACCTTTTACTATAACATCTATGAAGGGATTATTGAAAGCCGTCGAAAGATTGGTAAAAAGACTACCATGCGTGGTGTTATGAACCGTGTTCTTCCGAATGTGCTGGAGTTCAAAGAAATTTTGAAAAATAAAAAAAACTTGCCTTTCGAGTTGATGCAAAACTACATCAAGGATTCAAGGGTTGACTATCAACGCAATTTAAGTACGCTGAGTAAAGCGTACCATCATCCCTGTGATGCGTTCTGTGAAGAGGTATTGGAATTAATCTGTAACCATATAGGAGAATAAAGCTATGGCAACCAACAAAGAAAGGACATCATCAGCCGCCATGAGAAAACTCTTGCTGCAAAGCGCCAGTAAGAAAGAGCAGGAAATCCAGCAGATCGGAAGTGTTGCGGAAAGCACCATTCCCCAACCTGCGATTGAGCAGCCCATCCATGAAGAGGTGAAAGAATCGGCTCCGGTCACAGAAACCGTCCAAGAACCTCAGCCGGAACAAATGGAAAAGCCGGAATCCAAACCTTCCGTGCAGTCTTCTCCAAAAACAGAAGAAAGCAAAGTCTGCGGAAAAAAATTCTCGGAATATCTGGAAGAGCGAAAATTAAAGAATACCGAAGTAATCCGGATATCCAGCGAAACCCACAGAAAGCTGAAGCAGATTGCTATGGCCACGGGATTAGGAATGCACAATATCGCCAACAACATTCTTGAAGACGTATTAACCAGCCATAACAAGGAGATTCAAGCGATACTGAAGAAGTATATGAGCATCTGATTCTACTTTCGGAAAAATATATATACGCCTGTTCGACTGCATTTGTCGGGCAGGCGTTATTTTTGCACGCCATTTTAGTGAAGGCCGGCATTGAACCGGGACACTTTTACACAACTGCGGAAAAATCCCTTAGCCTATTATCCTGGACAATATGTTAAAGAATTCAAACTTCTACTTGTTTCCACCTCAAAATTTTTTCCGAAAGTAAGAATACGGTAACAAAATCATTTCTTCGTTTTATTTAGGTTTTTAGGGATTTAAGTATTTGTGGGACACTTTTACACAACTAATAAGGGAGGTTTTCCGTATAATCAACTATATTATTGCAAGTTAGCACTTACTGGCATCTTCTCGTAACCGGGACACTTCTGCACAACTAACCGACTATTCGGGACACTTCTGCACAACTGAACAGGAAAGTCGGGATACTTTTACACAACTAGAATCTGCATTCGGGACACTTTTACACAACTAAATCAGGAATCCGGGACACTTCTGCACAACTAAACCGGCCATTCGGGACACTTTTACACAACTGGGGGATCGGAAACAGCCGTAGTCGGGACACTTTTACACAACTAAATCAAGAAACAGCACGAAAAAAATGCTTTGGAATCTTCATTTATAGGGAGTTAGATTCACTATCTCCGTAAAAAAACGTATCTTTGCATCAGTAAACAACAAGTGTCCGCCTATGAAGGAAAGTAATACACAAAAAGAGTTGAGCAGAGTCCCCAGGACTCTCAGCGAGTCTTCCAACACGAAAGTATTGGAAGTTCTATTTGATGCAGGCGGCACTGTCATGTCTGACATTATCATTTACGTGGCATCTTCACAAATGAAAGATCTGTTCGGCGACTGCTGGTTCTCCATCAACGATTTTTGTGAGGTCATGGGGTATGAACGAACCAAGTTGCAACGAAAACTGACCGAGAAGCAGCTTGATTTCCTGTTCAGCAACCAACGTCCGGTATATATCACCGAACAGAACGGCCAAAAGATAGAGCATCCGATAGAGAACACCTTTGAAGCGGCGTTATACCGTTTAGGGACATCCAACCTCAGTGTAGCATACGCCATGAACGGCAAGACGCAATATAAGTTCATTCAAATACTGGACCGCTTTGAGATAAAGGATAACTTCGGCACGAAAAAGCGCACCAAGCGGAATTACAACGTGCATCTGAGCAAAGATCTGATGAATACTTTGCTTACCGAATACAATCTGCTGGAACTGAAAGACTACCGTAACCTGCCCAACCGCAAAGGCTACCGCAAGTTTTATCTGAACCTGGCGAAAATGATTTACCTGATCAAGTATAAGATTGACCAAGGACAAGCACCTTATTTCACCGTTACGGTTGACCAACTTGCCAAGGAATTTGATGTAACGGTAAAGGACAACCATGACCGGAAGAAGAAGGTGACCAGCATCTTAAACGGTATCAACAAAAAGCTGGAGAGAACCAAATTCCAATACCAGTACATCAAAGGAAAAGGGGAGAAGTGGCCCTACACCGTACAGTTTTTCTTTGACCAGGAAACATTGGAATATTTCGACGAAAAGATAAAGGCGATACTGACCTCGCAATATCACGATGCGCTTAAATCATGCTTCTTGTTAAACAAGAAAGGCATTCCCGTGAGCAGACATTATCAATATAAGGATTTCTTTAAATTGGGAACCGGCGAATATTATCATGAATTTACCGCATGGCTTTATTCTGAAGAGGACAAGGAGATTAAGGAGAACATCTACCGGGATATCTATATAAAGGTAGTAGGCATTCGTCCAGAAGACCTTGCCGTCAACTTAAATCCCTAAAAGTTGGAACAAAAACCATAAAATAGTATCTTTGCAGCGGATTGTCAGAAAATTGGCAGCCCGCTTTTTACATACGTCCGTCTGTCTAACAAAAGAGTGGCATCTATCGTTAAGGAATTAACAACAACAGGCGCATGCCTGTACCAGTATGAAACTGGTACGGGGCGTGCCTTTGTTGTTGGAACGCCACGTCCATGTTAGAGGGTACGTTTCCGTACCCTTATATAAACATAAAACAAATTCAATGGTTCAAACAATTGCCACCCTGATAGATGAGACGCTCATGGTAATGGGCGCCCATCTTCACGTGCGGATGACAGACGAAGAAAAGGCGTATCTTGATGCTCATTTCGAGCTTATCCATATCAAAAAGGGAGAACACCTCGTCACCAGGGGCGAGGAAGTATGCTACCTCTATTATCTGGAATCCGGCATCGTCCGGTTATGGTTTCCGGACAAAGAGAATAGAGAGATTTCAGCACGGTTTATCCAAGCCAAAGAGTTCATCAATTTTTTCCTTTCACATGAAGAACACCATGCCCACTACAATATCAAGGCATTGGAGCCATGCAAGATCTGGAGATTGCCCAAAAAAGATCTTCATCAGCTATATGAGTTATCCATCAATTTCAACAAGCTGGCCAGAATACATTTGGTAAGATCCATCAACCGCAAAATAATAAGGGAAGAGGAGTTTTACACACTGGATGCCGAAGCGCGTTACAAAGCGCTTTTGGCCAATGAAAAATGGCTGTTACGTTCAATACCCTTAAAAGACATAGCAAGTTATATCGGCATCACGCCACAAGCATTGAGCAACATCCGAAAGCGCATATAAACCAAACCCTATAAGCCGGGCAGGACAGTTTTACACAACTAATCCTATCCGGCTTTTTTCTGTAGAATTATTCCACACCTGCCGGTTTACGGCACATGTATTTTTTAATGCACATTAAATAAACACGAAAGGCCCTTTAAAAGCCCTTCATAAAATTTGTCCTCCCGTATATAATCTATATGTTTGGAGCGAAAACAACGCGATAAGCACCTTGATTCGGTTCTGCCGACAGGAATCCGCGTAAATTGGAAACACCGTATGAGACAAATAGAAAAATATATAACATTAATAACCTAAAGAGTAATTCCCATGGAACACATCAGACTGACTGCTATCAGCCTTAGCCTGCTGTTATGCACCGTAAGCGCTTTTGCGCAACGCCATTATGAGAACATCCCGGCACTTGAATTGAACTACGGCACTAACCTGTTCGGCAATGCAGGCAACTATTACAACCTGTCCTTTTCCAGATACATCAACCGGACAAGCTATTGGAAAGCCGGGTTTAGCTATTTTGAGAAACCTTACGAATACACAGCCAACCTACCGCAAGTCTCTACCTTGAACCCGGAAGAAACGATTCCCGAAACGATACATGACAAGGGTAAGGACTTTTTTGTGGACGGCGGTTATTACAGAACCCTGGCCTGCAACCTGAAATCCGTTTACTGGGGCATCGGCCTGGGAGGATTCATCGGTACAGAATACGTCCGCCACCCCGATAAGGAATACAACTTCATCATCGGCCCGAAACTGGAAACGGAACTGGAAGTATTCATCCTGCCCCGAACGGCATTGCTTGCCCGCATACAACAACATTGGAATCCCCTATCCATTGACAAGTGGAACACTGTCTGGAACGTAGGAATAAAGATACTGCTCTACTAACCGACAAATCATATCACCATGCTTATTATCATATTGTTAGCCGATACAAATGTATCCGGCCTGATCTCCTTATACCGTGAAATAGGCGCCATGCTGATAGGGGTAGGCTTTCTATGTGCCGGACTAGCGGTACTTAAAAAGCTGATAAGCAACCACGAGCGCACCAAAGAGGCCATCATCACCTATATCACGGCATTGGTCACTTGGCTCATTATCTGGCAACTCTTATGAACGTAGTGGATTTGATACTGGTTGCCATACTCGCCTGTGTCACGCTTCACTTTTACTTTCGGAAAAAGAAGAAAGCACTTTCTTCCGGAAAGGAGAAAGAGAAGCCGATAAGGGAGGCGGTGCGCAAGGAAGGGCAGGAGAGAGCCTGTCCGGTCATCTGCGTGGTATTTCAGCCTGAGCTGGAAGAAGAGGAATTGGCTGCCGAGATAGCCGATATGTACCTGCATGGAAGAGCCTACTACTACTCAGGCAAACCACTGCCGGAACAGCCGAAAGAAGAGCCCATATCCATCAAGTATAAGGATGTGCAATGGGAGAGACTGAAAACGATTCATGTTTAATTAAAAAATAGGAACAAAATGAAAGCAATCGAAAATGTAAGAGAAAAAGCGAACCAAGTCATTAACCGCTATGGAAAGGTTATCTTCACCTTTCTCATATTCTTCACGCTGTTGGGAACGGCACAAGTGGCGGAGGCACAAAGCGGCCTGAAGATTAACAGCCTATCCGAAGTGACAGACAAAGCCAAAGAGGGTGCGGACACCATTCTGGACGTAGCCAAATACATTTTGGCGGCGGTACTCGGCATCGCCCTGGTCTTTGTCATCTATTCGCTTGCCACGAACAATCCCCATGCCAAGGAATACCTGCTCGGCTGGATCATCGCCGTGGTAGTCATCATGGTGGCCTTCCTGATTATCTAAAAACGAAGAGCCATGAGAACCATGCGTAAAATCAACAAGCCGATCAAGTTCTTCGGTCTGTCATCGGGACAGTTCGCCATCTTCATGCTGCTGACGGCCATCATCATCATCGTGAGCATATTTAAGCAGCTGCACCCGATACTCATCATCGGAATCATTTCCGCCATTCTGTTTCTATCCGGTCTGCTGTTCCAAACCTTGAAAAAGGAACACAAGGCCGGTAACCCGGACTACCTGACCGGCCTCCGGATCAAGAACGCCACCCCCCGGCAGATAACGGACAAACGGCAGATTTTCAAATTCATCCTAAAACAGCAACCATGATAGGAATCATCATACTCATATCACTGCTAATCTGTGCGCTGTGCCTGCTGATTGCTCTGCTGTATATCCGGCAGACAGAGATAGAGGTGAAGGACAAATCCGTGGATCTGGAAAGTGTCTTGCCTATCCAGACCATCACGGAGAACGCCGTCATCAACGGGAACGGTGACATCACCGTCGGCTACCGGCTGCTTCTGCCCGAAGTGTTCACCTTGTCGGAAAGCGAGGCGCAATACATCCACGAGCGGTTGGAGGCTCTTTTGAAGATGCTTCCGGCAGGCACGGTCATCCATCAGCAGAATTTCTACTATACGGGGCGATACCATCATGCAGAATACTCTTCCAATGCCCTGATAGCGGAGAACAACCGTCATTTCAACGGCAAGGAGATACTGAACAGCTACACCAACCTGTATGTGACGTTCACGAACGGCAGCCGAAACGGTAAGATACGCAAAAGCGCATCGGGCACCTCGCTGATGCGAAAGCTGCACTACCCGTTCAAGCAACCTTATAAGGAATATCAGCAACGGCTGACAGAAATGGAAGCCTTTCTGATGAACTTTGAGAACGGTTTGTCGTCCATCCAGCAGTTTGAGATACGCAAGATGGATGATACGGAACTGAACAACGCCATCTACGACTACGTCAACCTCTCTTACGAGACACCGGAAAACGATGCCACGCAGAAGAGCGTCAACCCTATGGCCGTCAGTGAAAGCGGAAGCATGAAAATAGGGCAGCAGCACGTTTCCATCCTTTCGCTGACCAACGAAGGCGAGCATCTTCAGGAACTGGCCGTGCCGCACACCGGCAAGTCGAAGGCATACGGGGGAAACATAGAGATACCGGACAGCATACGGAGCAAATGCTCGATGCTGTACCCCGTAGGACTTGGCCTGCCGTTCAACCACATCGTAAACATCGTGATAGAGATAACCGATCCAGATGCCACCGTAACGGCCATCGGTGCGGAGAAAGACGCGCTGAACTACATCACCAACTTCTACCCTCCGGCGGCAGAGAAGCAACGCGAGCAGGCAGCCTTCTGCGATGAGATTACCCAGTTCGACTACCAGACCGCCTATACCGCCTTCAATGTCGTGCTGAACGATACAGACCGCACCTCGCTCATGCGGAAAACCGCACTGGTACAGCAAGGCTTCAGCTTTATGAACCAAAGTTCGTGCTATGTGGAGAACGCCGAGCTGTGCAACCTGTTCTTCTGCAACATACCCGGCAATGCCAGGGCCAATTACCGGGGCTTCGTCAACACGACCAAGCAGGCCATCTGCTATCTGCAAAAAGAGGGGATGTACCTTTCGGACGAGAAAGGGCATATCTACCATGACCGTTTCGGTACTCCCGCCAAGATAAACCTCTGGGATTATCCGGCGCTGAACAACAAGAACCGCATCGTTATCGGCCCGTCCGGTTCCGGTAAGTCTTTCTGGCTGAACAATTACATCCTGCAAAGCTATGAGCTGGGCCGGGATATGATGATCATCGACATCGGCGGCTCTTACCGCTCGATGATAGCCTTGAACCGGGGCAAATACTTCGACTCTACCGAGCAGAAGAAATTTGCGTTCAACCCCTTCTTGTGTGACCGTGACAAGAACGGCAAATACCTGTACATCGACACCACGGATGCCGAGTCCGCCGATGACCAGATAAAAACCATCGTCGCCATTATCAGCTACATTTGGAAGGTACGTGAACCCATGCTGCCTGCCGAGAACGCCATTCTCAGGAAATCCGTCATCGGATTTTATGACTATGTGAACAACTCTTCAATAGGAGAGAAGCATGAGCGTATCTTCCCGACGCTGATAACTTACCGGGCTTATCTGAAGGAAGTGTTCAGCAAACGGATGACCGAGTTTGAGAAACAGAAATTCGAGATAGAGGAGCTGTTGCTTTTGCTGGAACCCTATACAGACGGAGAGCTGTCATTCCTGCTGAACGCCACCGAGAACGTGGATATCGTGCATGACCGGCTGATAGCCTTCGATATGGAAGATGCCTCTAAGAAAGAGTACTTTCCGCTCGTTGCCATCATCACCCTGCAAATGATCGTGGATAAAATCAAGAAACGCCAGGGATTTGCCAAAGAACTGATCATCGACGAAGCGCTCGACTTCCTGCAAGACGAGAAATTCGGAGACTTCATCGCCTACCTGTACCGTACCTTCCGTAAAAAGGAGGGAAGCATCACGCTGGCCGCACAGAACATCCTGTTTTTGAAAAACATGCCGTCCAGTATCAAGGACTCCATCATCATCAACTGCGCGACCAAGATTATCCTCGACCATTCGGAACACCGGCAGAACCTGCCGGAAGTGAAAGCCGTGCTTTCCATCACGGACGAAGAGGCCTATATGATCGAGTCGTTGCAACGCACGGAACGCTGGAGAGAGTTTTTCATCAAGATGTCGAACGATGCCTTCATCTTCCGCAACGAAGTGTCCGACTTCGCCGCCGTAGCCTTCGATTCGCGCCAGGCGACGGTAGTACGGCTGAAGCAGTTGTTCAACGAAAGCGGCTCGACCTATACGGCCATCAACCGCTATCTGGAGGAAAGGAGGAAAAAGTATGGATGACGCCACCCAAGGGCTGACCGCCCTTCTAAGCTGGTCAACCGACTTCAACGGCAGTGCATACAATCTTGCCGGAAGCATTGCCGCCGCACTTTTGGGCGTTGCGCTCATTTTCGTGGTATGGGCACTCGCCACGAAAAAGGAAAATGCCAAGAGCTATCTGACAGCCTGGCTGGTATGTGCCATATTCACCTTATTATTCATCACCAACAAATAACCGTCATGAAAAGAATCATTCTCATACTCGGACTTGCCGCCTCGATGGGGCTGACGGGAACCGGCAGTGTTCATGCCCAGTTCGTCGTGCATGATCCCGGCCACACCCTGCTGAACTCAACGGAATGGATCGCCAATGTCAAGAAATGGGTTACACAAATCAATGAAATGATCGATGCCCAGGAACTGCGGCTCGGCCTGCAAAAGATCGACCAGTTGAAGGAACTCAAATCACTGAAAGAGCTTGCCGACCTGCTGGACGACGTAGCCTGCCTGAGCAGCGACTACAGCTTTTACCTGAACGTAGGATCGAATTACCACTGCCTGAAATTTCTCAACTTTCAGCGTGTGACCGTCAATCTGAGCCTGAGTACCGACCTGCTGTTCAAGGTGGCCACCGTGACCAGTTACTTCTCAATGAACTCGGAAGGGCGCATGTCCTTTATCGAGCAGGTGAAGGAATCGGTGGAAAAAGCCGCCGAAGAGATGCGTGAGTTTAACGAATCCGTGCGTTCCACGGTCATTTACAAATCCATGAAGGGGCATAACCGGAAGACCTATTACCAGGGACGGTTGGCCGCTTTCACACGACACACCAATTAAACGTTATGAATCAAGATAATTTTCTCTGGGGACTTCAGATCACGGACGGTCTGACGATGGAACTCGTTTCGCAAATGACGGTCATCGCCTTCGGTGTTGGTGTCATCTGCTTTATCTGCAACCTGGCATACAACTATCTCTATCACGGAGCCAGCCAGCTGTTAAGCCCGAATGAGGACAAATTTCCCGACATGATGGAAATCGCCCGTTGCCTGGTACTGTTCTTCTGCCTAAGCATGTACACCCCCATCGCCCAAACCATCGTAGGCACGATGGAAGTAATCAACGAAGCCACCTCGCTGACCTCCGAGCGTGCGCAGGAATTTGCCCAGTTCATGGCACAATCAGCCACCGAACAAGGAGAGATGATTGTCGAATACGACAAACACAGCCTCCAGTCGGAGGTAGCAGCCGGAGAAGACAACACCGGCGCCATGCAGCACGAACTGGATAAAAAGATGGAAGAGGACGAAATGACCGGTGTACGCTCCAGCGTGGAGAAGATTGTGCAGCTGCTCAACCCCGCCAACCTCGCCACCCTTGTACTTCATGGCATTTCCGCCCTATTGGTAGGAATCATACAAGTAGTCATCTTGGGTATCGGCGTGGTCATTGTCAAGCTATTGGTCATTCTCGGCCCGTTTGTCTTTGCCGTAAGCATGCTGCCGGTCTTTCAGAAACAGTTGAGTATCTGGTTCGGTACGCTCTGCTCCGCCTGTATGGTATTCACCGTCATCAATATCCTGAATCAAATCATGTGGCAGACCTTCAAGGCCATCTATACGGAAAGTGCCGACATGGTAGACGCAGCTACGCAGCAGATACAATATTTAGGAATGGATCTCGCCTTAATCGGTGCTTATTGCAGCTGTTTCTGGCTATCCTCCAAAATCGTAGGACACAGCGATGCCGGGAAAATCATTTCGAAAACCGTGTCAATCGTCACCACGGCGGCCACCATCGCCCTGATGGGAGGCGCAGCGGCAGGCGGCAAGCTGACCAACGTAGGCGGTGCCGCCTCTATTGGGGCAAGTTTCATAAACGACAACAATAAAAAATAGAACTATGAATCTGATGAAATTCAAAGGAGCAGATGATGCGGTCAAGCTGACTATCCGGCTTTCAGCCGGGTACTGCATCATCCTGACTATCGCTTTTGCCAGCAGTATCATCTTCCTTATCAACAAAATAGAAAAAGCATACGGCCAGGCTCTCGTCATCGACAGGCAGGGAGAAGTCTATGAGGCAAGCAGCCTGTCTGCCAGCGATATGCGGCAATACGAATACATGAACCATGTAAAGACCTTCGTAACCCACTGGTATGCCTTTGACGAAAGCAGCTACGAGAAGAACATTTCGCTTGCGCTCAACCTCATAGGCAACAAGGGGAAGGAGCTGTTGAACGAGTACAACGATGTGAATATGCTGAACTCACTCATACAAAAGAATATCCGTTACGGGGTACGCATCAAGGATGTAGAGATTAACACCCAAACGATACCCGTTTCCGGAAAGATAATCTTCACGCAGACCGGGTACCGGGCACGGGGAAGCATCTCACGTAATATCGAAGCGGAGTTCACCATCTATGATATGCTGTCCCGCAGCGAGGAAAATGCGCACGGAGCCAAGATAGAAGATTGGATTGTCCGCTATTCCGAACCCGTGGAAAGCAACGGCGCCAACACATCGCAGGCAGCTTCTCCGGGCAAGAATGAAAACCAGTCAGAAACCTCTAAACCAACCGACCATGGAACCGAATAAACTTATCAAAGACAAGAACAAGCTGTTGATGGCCATCCCGGTAATCCTGGGCATCCTCTTCCTTTATGTATTCTTCATCCGTGAGGACGGGAACGTGCCGTCAGGGAGTGACAGACAGACCGCCTCGCAAGCCTTTCTGGAACCACAGTCGGAAATGGCCGACAAGGTGAACGACAAGATGGAAGCCTATAAGCAGGACAAACTGGAAGAGCAGGAGAAGGCACGCATCCTGAAAGAGTCTCAAGTCAAAGGATCTGATTTTTACTTCGAGCTGCAAAACCAGCAGGAACGGTATGACCGTGCCACACTGGAGCGCATCCGCCGTATGCAGAACGATCCGTACAGCGAAGTCATGGCAGAATACGGAGGTGGCCGGAACGGACGCTTCTCTCATCAGCTGGAAAGCCAACTGGACGGACTGGAGGACGAGCAGGCGCTCAACGAGATTATCCGGGAAGCCAAGAAGAACTCACGCATCCGCAAGGAACTGGAAGAATCCGACAAATACCGCAAGCGCATGTATGAACGGATTGTCAATTATGACCAAGAGGGAAAAACGGAGAAAGCCGCTGCCAACCCTTCCGGCCATCCATCCGCCGACAGCCTGATGCAAAAAGGCCCGATCTACCGTGCCGAAAACGGCAAGCGGGTACGCCGCCAACCGACCTCCACACCGGGAAACAGCAACCTCTTCAGGGCTTGCATCCACGGCGACCAGACCGTAGTCACGGGCAGTACGGTACGGATGCGGTTGCTTCAGGACGTAACCCTATCCGGCATGAAGATACCGGCCAACACGCTGTTTTACGGTGTCGCCACTTTGGGAGCCAACCGCCTCGATGTGGTGGTCAGCAACCTGAAGGTAGGAGACAACCTCAATCCCGTATCGGTGGTTGTCTTCGACAATGATGCCATGGAAGGTTTGAACCTGCCCAATAACCTGAAAGCCAGTGCAGCCAAGCGTATGGAACAAGGTCTTGTACAGAACATCGACATGCCGCTCTCTTCCATCGGCACGATGGCCAGCGAAGTGACCAGCGTAGTCAACGCCACCACCCAGGTAGCCAAGCAAATCTTGAACATGAGCCTCTCACAAGTGAAGGTACATCTCAAGTCCAACTACGAAATGTATATCCAGGAAGAGAGTCAGGAATCGAAGTTGCGCAGGCAAGCCGTGCAAGCGGAGTTACAGAAGCTCTATGAGCAAATGGAACAAGAGAAAACGAACAAGAAAAATCATCCCCTTCAAACATTGATAGACAAATTATGATAGACATTCTCAATTACCTGCTTGCGCTGTCAGCGGTCTTTTTCGGCTATCGGATCTACGTATCACGCCGGAACGGACGAGCCTTTAAAGAAATCCGTCCGCTGACCGTTTCTTTCGGCATTACCCTGCTTCTTCTATGGGGCATTACCGTATTCACCGCCTTTTTTTCAAGAACCGTTTAACATATCGACAACATGAAGAAATATATTTATCTACTGTTTTACTGCTTTGTGTGCAGTCTGCCGCTCTTCGCTCAGGAAAACGGCACTCCCCGGCAACAAGCCATCAGCCAAAAAGACATCTTTATCTCTTTCGACTGTGTGAAACACCTGGTATTCCCTGTGCAAGTATCTGATATCGCCATCGGCGAACAGGAGCTTGTCATGGCCAGCCGGGTAGAAGAGGCGCCCCATATCGTCAGGCTCTCGGCGCAAGCGGAAGGATTCACCGAAGAGACCAACCTGACCGTAGTCTGCATCGACGGAAGCGTTTACACCTATCACATCCGCTACCTTCCCGAAAGCGGCACGGATTCGCACCCGAACATTTACGAGGACAACGGGAAATGGCAGCACCATGACTATCAGGCAGAAGTCAGCGACCTCCATCTGGCCGAGTTCTTCTTTCCGGAGGACATCGCTTACGGAACGCCCGGCAACGAGGTGTCCTTCACTCTGGCCGCCTACAACAACCAGTTGAAAGTATCAACCGCCAAAGATGCCGTGGCATATTCCAACCTGTTTGTGGTGGATAAGGCCATGAACACTTACCACATCACCATCAAACGGGGCAATACCTCCGTATTCACCTACAATTTCGATGACCAGCGCAAATATACCGCCCATGTGGATGTGAACAGCGAGGAAATGGAAAGATGCATCCAAGAGCTGCGCACCAAGAAGCGCAACATCTACAGCCTGGGGGTCATCGAGAACAAGTTTGAGTTGTCAATGGCCAATCTGTATGTGCATGAGGACTTCATGTTTTTCATCTTTGACCTGAAAAACAAATCATACATCGACTACGACATCGAGTTTGTCAAATGTTTCCAGCGTGACCAGAAGAAGAGCAAGAACGCCATCCAGCAAGAAACGACCATCGAACCTATTTATCAGAAAGATTTTGATACGAAAATCAAGGGCAAGAGCCGGAACCGGCTGATACTTGGTTTCGACAAATTCACGATACCCGATGATAAGGTATTCGAGATCGAGATTTACGAGCGAAACGGCGGGCGGCACATCAAGCTGGCCGTGTTGAACGAATACATCCTTTCCGCAGAACCCTTATACAAGCCACAGCCATGAAACTGAGAGAAGCATTAGACACCTATATGTTCGACAACGTGGGACAGTTCGGCGGCATCGCCGAATCACTGGGCTATCAGACCGAATACCGGGACGGATATTTCCGGTTCCGCAAAGACGGGGAAGAGCTGAGCATGAGCGTAAGCGAAATCAGGGAAAAAGCCGGAGCAAAGTACGATGAAAGCCTTCGTGACCAATCAAAAGAACGTGTATCCGCCCTTTTTAACAAGGAACGTGCCAATGATCCTAAATATGTCGCCGAGCTGGAGAAGGAGGGCATCAGCATCAAGCGGTGGGAGAACCTGAAGGGACATGACAAGGACGGCTTTACCGTCATCGACCATCGCCTGAAGGTATGCTACACCGGACAGTCGCTCTATGAATACGCCTACAAGCAAGGGAACATCCTCGACGGGAAAGGCACCAAGCTGGAAAAGGGTATCATGTCTGATTTGATGGAGATACACGGCAAACCGGGGAAGCTCCGTTTAAACGATGACGGAATCTCCGTATTCTACCGCAAAGAGGCGTTGGTTATCCCGGACAAGGTGCTGGGAAAGAAGTTGGGCAAGAAAGAGAAAGAACAGCTGCTTGCCGGTGACATCGTACCCATCACCGTAAATAAGAAGGACATCCTGCTGCAAGTTGACCGGGATCTGAACTCCGTCATCCTGCGCACCAACCAGGAAATCAAGATTCCCGATATCATCGGGCAGACCAGCGAATATGGCGGCTACAAGTTAACCAAAGCCGACAAATACCTGCTCGCCAACGGCCATGCACTGGAGAACAAGCTGCTGCACAGTCCGGAAGGCTACTTCATTGCCGACATCCAACTGACGGATGACAGGAAAGGAGTCATGATACAGAACATACAGAGTATCACTCCCGGCAAGGCACAAGAGCTGATCAAGGCCATGACCCCCAAACTGGAAGCCCATGCGGCCAACATAGAGGCTGCAAAAGAGCAAAAACACGAAGAGGGGCGCAATATGGAAGCCGAGTTTAAGGAAGCGGTGGGCAAACATGACTTTGAAAAAATCGGGAAGCTCAAAGAGGAAGGATATAAACCCAGTGAAGAGTTTATCAAAGGAATCGGTAAGGAACACGGTCTGGATGAAAGGCAAACCCATGAAGTCATCCAGCTGTTCGGCACCAAGCCGGAAGAACAGGGCGAACATGAAAGGCAGGCCGCACGTCTGTTGGATGCCGCACAGACCGACAACTTTCATGTCATCCAAGAGATACAGAAAGAAGGGTACCGGCTCACCCAACAAGACCTTACCCGGATGCGTGAAACGGGTGTGCAAGCCAACACGCTGATAGCCGTACAAAAGATTTTCGGGATGGAAGGCAGCACAAAGACACTGGGAGATGTCAAACTGGCCAGCACACCCAAACCCGACAACAGCAAGGAAATGGCCCGTCCGATAGCCAGCACCATCAACCGGGCTTTCAATGACTTATAACCTAAAAAATCAGGAATTATGGATTACGATGAATTAGTACAGAAAAACATTGCAGGAGAAATCTGTGACTTAGAGTTTCTACTTGCACAGGAAGAGCTTGCACAAGCCTATCAAGAAGAGATGGCTGCCAAGCAGCAAGAGATAAACAACCAAACGGCCAGAGAATGGCTGCTTGATTACGAGAACAGAAATCTATACCAATAAATCATGGATACAGCAAGTGACAAAGCATTACAGCGTTTCGCCGAACTGATGATCGAAAAGATAAAGCAGGTGGAAGACAACTGGCAGAAGCCTTGGTTCGGGATAAAGGGTGGGGGACTTCCGCAAAATATCGAGGGAAGAACCTACAACGGAGTAAATTCCTTCATGTTGTTTCTACTTTCGGAAAAAGAGCAGTACAGCCTGCCGGTCTATATGACCTTCATGCAAGCCAAAGACAGCGGCCTTAACATACTGAAAGGAGAAAAGTCATTCCCGGTCATTTACTGGAATTTCTCAGTAAGAGACAAGAACGGAAAGAAAATACCTTTCGACGTATATAAGAACCTGGATAAAAACGAGCAGCAGGAATATAAGGTCACGCCGTTTCTGAAGACATACAATGTGTTCAACGTACAGCAGACCAATCTTCAGGAAACGAAACCGGAGAAATGGGAAGCATTGAAGGAGCAATTCAAGATACCGGCCATCAAGGACGAGCAAGGGATGCTCACCGTGCCTCTGATTGATGCGATGGTACGGGAACAGCAATGGATCTGCCCCATTTATTCCAAGGAAGGAAATAGTGCTTACCATGCAAGGGGAGAAGATAACCATATCGTCGTACCCCTGAAGGGGCAGTTTAAGGACGGAGAGAATTTCTACTCCACACTACTTCATGAGATGGCGCACTCGACTGGGGAGCCTGAGCATCTGAACCGGGAAAAAGGCGTGATTTTCGGAGACAAGCAATATGCCAAAGAGGAACTGGTTGCCGAACTCACCTCCGCTACCGTCGGGCAAAGCCTGGGCATATCCACCTATATCCGGGAAGAGAATGCCATGTATCTAAAGAACTGGCTGGGAGCCTTGAAAGAAGATCCCAAATTCATCTATAACATCCTTGCCGATGTAGGCAAAGCCAGTAATATGATTCAGGAACACGCCTCACGGATGGAACAGTACCTCACACCGGAGGAACGGTTTACGCTGGCCGTCCTGCAAGACAACCGTCCGGTATTGGAGCAGATGAAGAATGAAGGTTTTATTCCTTCATCCCGACAATTGGAAAACCTCGCCGCCAACCATCCCACGGCAAGCAACCTTGAAACACTATACGGCACTTTCGGCATTTCGCTGCCTGTCATGGAAGCGGAACCGGCCATGAAAAATACGAATGAGCCACAGCTCGGATTATAAACTTTTAAAAACCATCATTATGTTTACAGGACAAATTATCGGTTATGTCGGTGCGGATGCCCGGCAGAACAAGAACGGAAAAGGATTCAACTTCCATGTATCCACCAAGTACAAGAACGTGAACAACGAGGAACAGACCCTATGGGTATGCTGCTTCGTAAATTACGAGAGTAAGGTCTTTGAGTATCTGAAAAAAGGGACACAGGTATATGTCTGCGGCGATGTGTATGCCGATGTATTCCAGAAGGATGACGGTAGCCACATCCCATCCGTCAGCCTGACCGTCTCACGCATTGAGCTACTGGGAAAGGCTGAGAAAAAAGAGAACGGTGACGGAACGGCAACCGGACAACCCCAATAATTGCAACGGCCATGGAAAGAGAAAAGAAAGACCTGTCATTCATCCTGATCCTGCTATCCACGCTCATCGGGACAGCCGTACTGTTTCAGTGGGCTATCGTTACGGGATTATACGCTCCACTACGTAATCCGGCCATGTGGGAAAGGCTGATGGAAAAGGATGCCCTATTCCGGTTTCTCTACGTCATCCTGATCGGCGGTCTTGCTTTTCTCTTCCCGGTAGGCAAGGTGAAAGACGAAAACAAGAAATGGGTTTACACCAGTATGACATTGGTTTCGGCATCCATGCTGGTTATCGGATTCAGCCGGTTATCAGCGTGGTATAACCTATTTGTGTTTCCTACTGTGTTTGTGGCGTACACGCTGCTTGTCATCAAGACTCTGCCTTATTTCATCCGGCGCCATGCCCAATCCGATGACAGCATTTTCGGGTTAAGCCGGGAAGAATCAGCTTTCTACTTCCGCTTTGAGACCACCTCCGGGCCGTTGGTCATCCATAAGCCGCAGCAGAATGTCTATATTGACGGCGGTCCGGGAAGCGGTAAATCGGAAAGCTGGATCAAGGGAATCATCTACCAGTGCGCCGAGCGCAACTATGCCGGATTCGTGTACGACTGGGAGGGTGATCCCACCAAGGACAAGTCACCCATCCTCTCACGTATCGCCTACGGAAGCATTGAATACTTCCGGGCTAAAGGAGTGGAGACACCCCGTTTCGCCTATATCAATTTCGTGGATATGTCACGCACGGTCAGGGTAAACGTACTCTCTCCGAAATATATGTCAAAGGGCAACGAATCGCTATTCATCCGTAACATCATCATCACGCTGATGAAAAATCTGGAAGCCAGTTGGAAAGAAAAAACAGACTTTTGGGCCAACAATGCCATTAACTACGTCTATTCAATCGCCTACAAATGTTTCAAGGAGAGGGAGCTTGGCATCTGTACGTTGCCCCATGTGATAGCCCTTGCCCTTTCGGACAGCAACCTGGTATTCCATTGGCTGTCGGAAGATCCTGAAATCGCATTGAACATGTCCTCGATGCTGACTGCCTGGAAGTTGGGCGCACAACAGCAGACAGCCGGAGCCGTATCATCCGCACAGACTCCGCTGGTACTCCTGAACAACAAATACATCTTCTGGGTGTTGTCACCACTTCCCGAAGAAGAGTTCTCTTTGGATATAACCAACAAGGAACACCCAACGCTGTTATGCGTAGGCAATGCGCCCACCATCAAGGAGGCCGTATCTCCCGCCATTTCCTGCATCGGCAGCGTACTGATGTCGCAGATGAACAATCCCGGCAAAGCAACCAGCGTATTCATGGTAGATGAATTTCCGACCATCCTGTTACAAGGCATCGACACCTTCATCGGTACCGCCCGAAAACACAATGTCGCCACCATCCTTGCCGTCCAGGACTTCAACCAAGCGGTCAGGGACTATGGAGAGAAGAGTGCCAACATCCTGAAAGCCTCTTGCGGAACACAAGCCTACGGCATGACCGGAAACGAGAAGACGGCCAAGGACATTGAGAACCTGCTTGGCGAGAAAAAAGAGGCACAGGAATCCTATTCCCACCAGACAAGTGGAAGCGGCAGCGTAACGGAAAGCCTGCAAAAAGAAAAGGTCTTAAAGGCAAGGGACATTGCCGGGCAAGCAGCCGGGCACTTCATCGGCAAGATTGCCGGAGGCAAGCCGCCATTCTTCAACGTGCAGATGGATATGTGCCGTTTTGAAGAGAAGGAGATACCCCGTTTCTCCTTGCCGGTCAGACTAGGCAACGGCAAAGAAGAGATGGAACTGGAAATCCTGGAAGAGATTATCCAGCAGAACTACATTAAAATCATTGAAGATGTCAACGCTATCCTTAAAAAGATAGAGGACAAATTAAAAGAAAAGTCAGCAGTTCCGGCAGCCGGGACACATAAGACAGAACAAAAAATCATCCGATAACATTCAACAAAAGAATCCTACCATGAGAAAAATCCATTCATTATTAGTGGCAGCCTGCTTATTGGCGGCTTCATGCAACAGAGAGGAAATCCAACCGGAAACAGACAAAGCCGGTATGTATCACATCACCGTAGCCGTAACCGGCACCTCACCCAAAGGCAGTGTACATATATATAATCTTGACGGCGTGAAATTCAGGAACGAACGCACCGGCACCTCCGCATTTTCCGTAGATGAGACCTTCACCGATAAAGTGGAATACAGTACGGAAAAGCCGGTCAGCCAAATTACCGTGCAAGGCATCCTCTATTCAAAAGAGAACGCAACCATCACCCTGCAAATAAAGAAAGACGGTGAAAGCGTGTTCAACCAGAGTAAACAGTTAGAGGCCGTTCCCGGTATAGACACTACTGTTGATTTGGTTTACAGTACCATAAAATAAAAAGCAACCATATTCAAAAATCAGGTATTTTCTCTTTTACACTTGAACGGATTTTATTATCTTTGTGAAAGATAATCTTTCTCACTTATAATATAAAACTAACACAGATGAAGTTCAACCAATTTATAGACAGACAGGATTCTTTGAAGAGATTGCGCAATGCTCTTTTAAGAACAACACCCCAGTTTCTTGTCATATACGGCAGAAGACGTATCGGTAAATCCACGCTCATTAAAGAGATCATGCAAGACAAGGATGTATATTTTCTGAGTGACCAAACGAATGAGGCCAACCAACGAGCCTTGTTTGCCAAAGCTATCGCCTACAGCATACCTCGATTTGATAAGGTCGTTTATCCTGATTGGGAAACACTACTATTGGAACTAAACGACAGGCTATCTGAACGTATAACCGTTTGTCTGGACGAATTTCCTTATATGGTTAAAAGTTGTGCTTCATTACCTTCTGTTATCCAGAAGTTGCTTAATGGAAAGACGCTCAAATATGACCTGATTATTTGCGGATCATCGCAACAACTCATGCAAGGATATGTATTGGACAAAAGAGAGCCTCTATACGGATTGGCAGATGAAATTATCAAACTGCCTCCAATTCCTGTGTCCTACATCGGCCAAGCTTTAAATGTAAACACAATTGCCGCAGTAGAAGAATATTCCATCTGGGGTGGCATTCCTCGTTACTGGGAGTTACGTGCAGATTATCCAGATATGGACACTGCCATACGGGAATTGGCTTTAGATACCAAAGGCATATTGGCCGAAGAACCGCAACGACTTCTTCGGGACGATTTACGAGATACAATACAAACCTCCACCATCCTTTCCATCATCGGAAATGGGGTCAACCGCATAACTGAAATTGCATCAAGAGCGGGAAAAGAAGCAACTCAGATATCCGAGCCTCTGAGTAAACTACGAGAATTAGGTTATATAAGACGTGAGATACCTTTCGGCGAAAGTGAGAAAAAGAGTAAAAAAGGTATCTATCGCATCAATGACAATATGTTACAGTTCTATTATCGTTTCATCGCTCCACACCGTTCTATCTTGGAATTAAGGCGTATCGATACCGTCATGCACCTCATTAACGCACAATTTACCCAACATGTAGGTGACTGTTGGGAGCATCTTTGCCGACAATATATAAGTGGCAACGAGATTGACGGTATTGTCTATAATATCGCCTCCAGATGGTGGGGAAAAATATTTCCTGAAGGCAACAAAGAGGGGACAATGATAGAATTGGATGTTGTTGCAGAATCATTCGACAAGAAACATATACTCATTGGAGAATGTAAATGGACGAACAAAGAAGATGCTCAACGATTAGCCCGGACTCTATCAGAAAAAGCTGCCCATCTTCCGTTTATCAAAGACGGTCAAGAAGTACATCTCGTCCTTTTTCTAAAGCAAGAACCAGAACATCAGGAATCAATCCGGTACTTTCTTCCAGAAGATATTATAGAAACCATCTAACCATCAATCGTATGAAAGTCGATTTCAATCAGATAAAAACAACCATTTCTCTGCCCGATTTCCTGCTGGAGCTGGGATGGAAAATCGTGGAAGGCTCTTCCAACTCCTGTCCCAAAATGAGCAACGGAACGCATACCATCGTCATCAAGCGGAACTCGCAGAACCAATATACTTATTGGGACGTGCATAGCGACAGCGTGCGTGGCCGCAGTATCATGGATCTGATGCAGGAACATCTATTTGAAACAACCGGAAAAATGCCGACCTTGCGCGAGGTGGGGGAGATCCTTCAGAACTACATCAACACCAACCGCATCACGACACCCGAAAAAAGCCGATATGAAGTAGGTAACACAAGCATGAGAGCGGACGAACTTCAATTCTACTTGAGCCAGCTACAACCCTACAAGGGCAATTATCTCCAAAAAAGAGGTATCCTGAAAGAAAGCATTGAAAGCCGGTTCTTCAAAGACACTTTATTTATTCGTGAGGTAAAGAACAAAGGGAGTGTTTACCGCAACGTGTGCATCAAGATGTACAATGAAAACGGTGTGCAAGCCATTTCTCAACGAAATGAAACATTCAAAGGGATTATCGGTGGCAAGTTCGACTGTCTGGCAACCAGCAACCATGACAAAAGCCGCCCGATAGACATCCTCTACATCGGGGAGTCATTTATAGACTGTATCTCCCACTATCAATTACGCCATTCCGGGAGCGACCTCAATCTTGTATATGTATCTACGGAAGGGACATTCACGGAAGGACAAATGAGGCTATTACGCCTGATTCTTGACAAGAACCAGGTAAAGGAGCTCCGGAGCATCTTTGACAACGACAAACAAGGGCACAAGTACACCCTATGGCTGCATCGTTACTTTCATGGCGATACGACTGATGTCGAGAGCCTGAGTAACGATGAACTCCGCAACAAGGTACGGGAACTGAAGAACGTCGAACTTTCGGAAAACAAGGATTGGAACGATGATCTGAAAATCTCGTGTGGCATCTGTTCCTCCACGGAGGACGGCCAGTAACCTCATAGATTTGCTCCATCACATAATACGACAACCTATAAAATCAGATCAATATGAATATCAAGCATTTATTTTTTTGTATGCTGCTCATTACCTTTTCCTCATGCAGCAAACCCGGCTATGAGAAGGCCATTGCGGAATGGGTTCAGACAGATTCTCACGGCACCTGGACGGATTTAAAGTTCGAACTACTGGAAGTGTTGGAAACAGAAGACGTCACCGTATCGGACAGCCTGCGCTACCTGAACAACAAAAGCGCACAATTATCCGCTGTCATACAGAAAGCGGAAAGCCCCCGTGCCTTATTCAAACCGTCCTTTTCCGCCTATATGGAAGCCGAAAAAAGCCTGAAAGCAACGGATGCCATGAAAGCCATGTACCTGCACCGTGACAGTACGGAAGTTATCGGCAAGATATTAAAATGCAGGTATGCCATCGTCCAGCCACACTCAGGGGTGCAGCAGAAAAAGACGGCTTCTTTCCTATTGTCTCCCGACATGGAAAAATGTATCGGCAAACTAAAGCCGGCAAGCAAATAATCCGAGCGTAACGATGTGTAGCGACAACGTTTTTTGGGGTTCTTTTTTGGGCGTATTCCAAAAAAGAACTCCCACACATTTAGATGTGTGGGCTATTCATTACACTACCATCCTTTCCCTTATCAATGGTATATTATCCCGTACCAAATTCAGAATCCGGTCATGATAGGCTGATAATTGGTTAGACTTTCCACGACACTGGCACACCTCCATCCTGCTAAGTGAAAACTCCACCGTTTCCATGCGCCTTCCATCCACCGTTGCCGACATTATCAACGAATCTTCTCTCTTATAATAGGCGTTGCTGAATACACAATGATGCAACAACTTTCCCTCTTTGTAAAAGTCCGAAAGGCTTTCCAATACCCGAACCATAATATTTCCATCCGCAAACGAAAGATTAAAGAAACGTGATTTGGCAGCAATATAGTCTTTTTCATCCTTTTCAGAATATTTCTTCTTACATTTCCCCATCACCCAATCATGCGCTTCTTCTACATTCAACGGACACAAATAATGAGGATTTCTCGCATCCAATTTATTTTCTATCAGCATATCCACATAGTCCAGCCACAAGTCCGCATCATGTATCACATAGTCATGTCTTAAACAGATTTTTACATACGTCCAATACTTATCCATACCGTATTTTCTCTCTAAAAATCTCAAGAACAAATTCATTTGCCCTGCCTTATATAATATCTCCATCCGATTATCAGTTAATAATGTCATAAAGAAGGAACTCGGACAAATATCATAAAAGACACCCTTAAATCCATTCCTCGTAAGTTCGGGTATCACTTTCATTCTCGGATAGATAACTGCCGGACAAATATCATAAATACGGTCATGATGCACATTCCGCTTACGCAATTCCAAAGAACTTCCATATATCCATGCATCGTAATAAAATATAGACATGCCCCGCAGCAAAGACAGCGTTTCTGTCTTGCCCTCTTTATTCATCCAACACTGTACCGCCTCAATTATAAAGTAATTAGCCGGAGACCCTTTTTTCAGTCGGCAGTCCACCATAAAAAAACGGATAACTTGATATTGCTTGTATGTAGTAATCACACAAAAATATTCTTTATATATAGCCGTCCTTTTCCTGCTATTCTCCAATTTCAGATTCATACCGCAATGAGGACATTTACAGTTTTTCTTATCTTCCTTATCCCGCCATGTATGCCCACAATCCAAACAAAAGCAATTCCCCTTTGCATCACGCTTGAAATAATGCACAAAGCAATGTTTATAGGCATAACGCTTTTGGGCCTCTGAAACGGGAGCTAACTTCCTGCTCCCATTCACGATTTCCATTTGTAATTTTGTCTTGGGTTTCATATCAAAAAAGAGTTAACTGGGTTTGTACTTCGGTGTTGTTCTCACGTTTGGCTTGTTGACGCTTCTTCAACTTTGCCAATTCTTCCTCCTGCAATTTTTTGATAGCAGCCTCACGAGCCGCTTTCTTTTCTTCCTCTGACAATTCAACATGATGATTTACGACTACATTACATTTCAATGGGCTACCCACCTCAATATTATCTTCCTGATAATAGTGCAACGCCATACCAAAAATTTCATCATCACTAAAACCACAGCAACCGCTTTTCTTCACTTGGTTTAAAATATAGGTAATGCAATTATCTATATTCTTTGTAGGTTTTTGATAGACTGGAGCAAACAGACTATCCACCGCTGCCATATTATCAAGGTATGCCTTGATGGTACTTTTAAATTGTTCTGACACTTTCATAGTATATCATTTTTAGATTTCATTTCACAATAAGCCAATTTCACGAGAAACAAGGAGAATAGGCAAATAAGAGCCAACAACGTAACCGACACAACCTTTATCGGACTTAGCGTTATTACCGCTCCGACAAACATAGCCACTGCACAAAGAGCGATGATGACCGAAAAAACAAATTGAATGATTTGCATATACTTCTGTTAATTAGTTTGTTAAACTTCTAATTTTATGCTTCAGCTAGATTTAAAGACCTTTTTTTAAAACCCCTTTCTGGGATGGCCTTTTCTTTCTGCCGACTTTTTTTTGAGCTTTCATGCCCCATCTGAGTTTATGAGCCTTTTTTTTACGGCACGCATCAATAAGGAAGGAGGGATTTAGAAAAGTTTTGGACGACAAAAAATGTTGGGGACAGCGAAGCCGTCCGGCGTTATTTTTTTCGGTACAAAGGGCGAAGACCGGAACTCTTTCGTATCCATCCACCGAAATAAATTTGCCGTTCAAAAACAAAGGGTCTCAGATGGAGCTATGAAAAATGCACATTAGGGGAGGCAGAAAACAAGGAAAAGGGCAGTACGGAAAGTAAAACAAACCATACGGTTTTGCTTGCAAAATCGTATTCCTATCTCCCTGCCACCTGTGACAGGGGGGAACGGGTTAGCAACGGACTGCCGGGACAAACGGTAAAAGGAAGGGACTGCAATACGGAAGAAGGAGGTTGTTTCGGCAATGCCGAAGCTCCGGATGATGACCATTGCAATCCCGCCCACGTTTGGAACTTCTCTTTTCTGGTTTACCCATAATCAGCCGCATAGCGGATGACTACGGGTAAACCAGAAAAGAGAACAGTCATTCAAATAAAGGGGAGGGTGGGAAAGAATACTGCGTGAACGCAAAAACGCTCTCGGATATATAGCAAAAAAAAGCGGCACAAGGCCGCTTCAATTATTTGCTTGCTTTTTTCTTTTTAGAGACAGCCTTCTGTTTAGGCTGATCCGGTTTTTCTTCTTCTTTTTCCGGAGCCGGATAAAACTTGGTGGCTACCATCACAATGCGGTTACGCTTCTCTCCACTTTTAGAATCCGTCCATTCTTCCGGCTTAAAGTAGCCTTCAACGGTTATCAGCTCACCTTTTTTCAATACATCGAAGGAATCCAGTGCTTCATTCTTTCTCCAGGCTTCAATCCCCATGAAAGCGGAAACATAAGAGGTTTCTTCACCTGTCTTGTCTGCACGGCTGACCGCGATAGAAAAGCGTGCTACGCTTGCTGTTTCAAAACTACGGATTTCTGCATCCTTACCGATAAAACCTGTTACTGCGAATGAATTTTCAATCTTTTTCATATCTCTGATTTTTTAGAAGTTAATTAATCAATTTTACAGTGCAATAACTGATTGTTGGCTTTGGGGGACACCATGAAAAAAGATATAAATACGCTTTTTATGCTAGCCGGAAAAAGGAAGATTTGTAACTTTTTTATTGGTGAAGATGGCAGCAAATAATTCGGGTTAAATACGCTTTTTGTGCAGGGCAAAAAAAGGAAGATTTCAGCCGAATAACAACGTGGTGTTTGTGAATCGCCCCCTTATCCCCGTAACCGGGGTTAGCAACAATCTATATTTGCAACGGAAAATGATTTGACTTCACTAAAAAATGATATGAAAAAGACAAAACTTGAAAATCAGCAACAGGTTTGGAAAGGATGCAAAAAAACAACCGGTCAGACAGAAAGCATGGCACATTCCGAAAATATGGTCTGCCGCCTATCGACACACCGGAAGAAACCTCTGCAATTCCTTTTAAAAAAATGAAGCCGAAGAATGAAGCATACAATATTCCACGTATCGGAAGAAGTGGCTCCTCGATAAAACAAAAACCTACTACGGAAGAACAGACTTACGGATTCTGTGGGGAGAACATAACCATACAGGCACACAGCCACTACAACTGTTTCCGGAAAAAGAAGATTATACTACCGGAAAAACAGAAAGGCATCCACTCGGAGAAAAGCAAACGATTGAAGCGGACTGCCAATCTGGTGGCGAAATATCCGACTACCTATCTACAGCCCTAAAAGGCTAGGGCATATGGGTAAGCAACAGACTGCCGGGCAAATAAAAGGAGAGTGGCATAGCCGCCGGAAAGAAGTTGTTTCGGCGTGGCCGAAACTCCGAAAGCAGACCGGATATGCCTCTCTCCTTTGCCTTCCCCATTTCTGGATTTCACACAATCACATTAAGTAAAATTCATCTATCACTGCTTTTCATATTTATTGTGTCTCTCTCTTTTGCACCGGAAATATTAACACTTACAGCAACCAGACGGTATGACATCGCCACGTTTGATCATACCGCTGGAGAACAGTGATATACAATCTGAATCAAAACAGATTGTGTATCACCAATTTCTTTTTTTGTGCCTTGTTAAACGTATAAGAAGTTCCTCCGGCAGATTTTCCATCCCAATAAGCAATCAGCCTACAGGCGTGTGAAATCATGTAATCATTACGGTGGGCATAGCATTGAGCATAATAATATTCGGATAGAACTACCACCTTGTCGGCTTGGCGCAAAATATCAGCATACCTCTGTTTGTCCTCTTTGTTGAAATACACATCTTGCCCGACATAAGGAACAACCGCCACCAAAACCATATCGGGATATTGTTTCCTTTGTTCAAGTATGGTATGAGCAGCCATCATGTCAAATCCAACCGCACAACCAATATAGAAAAAACGGATTCCATTCTCATAGCAGAAACGTACCTCTTCATTCAACGATACGGACAAAGCATATTTATTTGTTCGTATCGTTCTATGACCGGTAAAAGCAACGGACATCATTTTCATCCATTTATCACGTGCCTTTCTACATATATCCAACGAACCTGCCGAAGTTTCATACACCATTCCATTCACCTCATAACGATAAGTGAACCAAGTAGTATCTCCAAAGATACCCTTCTGCTTCTCTATATAACTCTCTTTTTCTTTCATCTTATAACATACGGACAACTGTTTTACCTAAAAAGAAACCTCCCAAAACCTCACCTCCTATTTTTTCCAACTGACATGCGAAACGAGCATACGAAAACCCTTTCGTTAAAATATCGTCAAATACCAAGATTTTCTTACCCCGAAAAAAGTCCTTGTCAAATTCTATCACTTGTACTTTTTGAAGCGACTTGCTATCAAATTTCTCATGAATAGCCAAACGATCTCCACTGGCACGTATATGTTCATACGCATTGATAGCACCTGAAAACTTACACACAGCCGAAGCAAACCCCTTATAACGAAGTTCATTCTTATCAGCGGAAGAAGCCGGGACACAAGCAAAAACAATATTCTTAACATCATCACCAAAAACTTGATGTAACTTATTCGCTATCATCCAAGCTACATTCAAATAAGATTTTCCATCCTTAAAACTCCATATCATCTTACGAATTTGCCATTCTCTTTCCGTTGCCTGCCGATATTGCATAGGAAGATATTCAAAAAAAGAAAACATCATCTTATGTCATTGTCTGTCTAAACTAGGATATTTACTCTGATGTGCCATAGTCTTTTATCTATTAAAATTAAACTTATGCTTCAGCTAGATTTAAAGACCTTTTTTTAAAACCCCTTTCCGGGATGGCCTTTTCTTTCTGCCGACTTTTTTTTTGAGCTTTCATGCCCCATCTGAGTTTATGAGCCTTTTTTTACGGCACACAACAAGAAGGAAGGAGGGATTGAGAAAAGTTTTGGACGACAAAAAATGTTGGGGACAGCGAAGCCGTCCGGCGTTATTTTTTCAGGACAAAGGGCGAAGACCAGAACTCTTTCGTATCCATCCACCGACATAAATTTGCCGTTCAAAAACAAAGGGTCCCAGATGGAGCTATGAAAAACGCACATTAGGGGAGGCAGAAAACAAGGAAAAGGGCAGTACGGAAAGTAAAACAAACCATACGGTTTTGCCTGCAAAACCGTATTCCTATCTCCCTGTCACAGGTGGCAGGGGGGAACGGGTTAGCAACGGACTGCCGGGACAAACGGTAAAAGGAAGGGACTGCAATACGGAAGAAGGAGGTTGTTTCGGCAATGCCGAAGCTCCGGATGATGACCATTGCAATCCCGCCCACGTTTGGAACTTCTCTTTTCTGGTTTACCCATAATCAGCCGCATAGCGGATGACTACGGGCAAGCCGGGAATGAGGACAGCCATTCCGATGAAGGGGAGGGTGGGAAAAAATCTGCGTGAACGCAAATTAATGGGATTACCAGTAACTCCAAGCGTTTTTTGCTACTTTTTTTGGGGCGCTTGCCAAAAAGTAGCGGACAGCGAAATGCTCTCCCTTCCCTAATCCAAAAGAAGGGAGAATGTATTTCATTGAAGGTATATAGGTTCCGTTCCCTGATTATAACAATACATAGTGTTATTTCTGAAACCATCAAAGCATATATGAAAATCATCGAAATCCTGTTCCGTGGCCAAACGAACCTTATCACTCAACAAAACCATGCATTGTTTATTGACAGATGTGGCCAAAGAGGTAGTACGTCCCGGCTTTATCTCCAATGCCACCACATAAGAAGTCCTTCGTGGATAGATATACCCTATAATTTCCTCATTGAGTACAACCAAACGAATAACATCTTCATTCAAAACGGGAATATTATTAATTTTGCCCATCATTGTTATAATATAAATCAGTTTATAATCATTAAAATACAATATCATCACAAATGATACCTATAATTTTTATAGGTAAACTTTTCCACCGAGACCACCTCATAAAGATAGTCTTCATGGCAAGAAGCCATTATACAGTTCTCACATTCAAGAATAGGATTTATAACTACACGGAATTTAATAGTGCCGTCCACCAGAACAAACTCCACCCGATTAAAGAACCCTTGTAGAGAATGCCCTTCCTTATCTATCAGACGCACTACTTCACCTGTAAAAACAGCCAATTCCTTAGCCTGCCGTTTCGCTTTACGCAAACAACTGTTCGCCGCTTTGACGTTCTCATTCACCTCTTTTGTTCTTATTGCTTTCATACCAAAATCCTTTTTACATATTTATCTTGTCAAAAATCAAAAGTCAGCTGCGTAGCCCTTGCGTTGCTCTGAATCGACCTCTTCAATTCAGAATTATCCTCCATTGCATTTTCAAGTTTCCTAACAAAAGAAGTATCACCTGCTTCCGTTATCTTTAAAATAGGTAACCATACTCCGGCTATCAACTGTAAATCTATATGATAACTTCTCCAATGCTGCATTGTCAATGTATTCATCCATGCGACTTCACCGGGTACGCTATTCATCATCAGATTGACAACAGTCATCTTTACACAAATCAAATCTATGTCCGAGCCATAACAAAAAAGCCTTCCTCCATCATTCTCTTCCGCACATTTTTTTACAGCGGAAAGTAGCATCCTGCCGGAACCACAGCACGAATCACAGACCGACTGTTTAGGTTTCAGCCTATTTTCCCCCATACATGCCATCAAATCAGCAACGTGTATCGGGGTAAAGAACTGTCCGTTATTCCCATGACTGACACACTCCATGAACATATCTCCCAAGACATCGCAAAATCCTTCCGAATATTCAGACACCCTATAAAACATTTGAACAAAAAGTTCCATTTCATATGGCTTATATCTTTTTTCCACTCTACGGTAATCCTCTGCCAACATCCCGACAGACAAATAGTAAAGACAAACATCCAAAAAATCCCGAAAGGCTTCTTCATATCCCCGACTGAAAGCAAGCTTTTCATAAAGTTTCATTATCTCCTTTGGTATCATACTATTCTGATTTCATTATTCACAACATTCTATATTCCTTGTGCCATAGATTTTATCAAAAGCCGCTTTTATCTCCGAGCGATATTTACAGTCCTTCTCAAAACAAAGTTGTTTTGTCCAAAAATCGAAATCAAAACCATCGGTATTATCAATCGTTACAGAAACATAATCAGTCGTACCACTCTGACATACAACCGTATGCCGATTTACACAAAAGCGGTCATTTAAAGCTGTTTCTTTTCGGGTAATGCGTTCTACCATCTTATCTATCCATTTCATACTTATAATATTTTATGTAACTGCCCCATTCCAAGAGGCAGTTACGGTTATACTCATTAAAAATCGTTCTCGTTCAAAAACACCACATCGCCTTTCATCACCATCCAATTAATCTCACTCAGATGATAGCCACAATGCTCACTCAGAAAAATCTCAATCTCTTCAGCGGTCTGTAATCGCCTGTCTGGGCTTATCACAGCAACATTACCGGAATTACAATCCAATACAGCCAGTTTCTCATAAGCCCACTCGCCAAACTGGCAGAACTCGATAAAATTGGCATAAGTTATCCGTATGCTATTGTTCGCATCAAATTCAAGGGGTGACTTTGTTATGAACGAACCTGCATGATTCACCACCACAGAGGGGCAAATCTCTGCCAATGAAGATAAGCTGTCATCCCATCTAATCTCATAAAGGAAAAATCCTTTTGGCAATGAATTGCGGTCTATACGATAACTGGAAAAAAGACCGTCTATCGTTTCATTAATAACCAACTGTTCATAATCTCCTTCTAAATAGTGTACTCGTGACATAACTCGTTTTTTTTAGTTTGTTAAACTTTTAATTTTATGCTTCAGCTAGATTTAAAGACCTTTTTTTAAAACCCCTTTCTGGGATGGCCTTTTCTTTCTGCCGACTTTTTTTTGAGCTTTCATGCCCCATCTGAGTTTATGAGCCTTTTTTTTACGGCACGCATCAATAAGGAAGGAGGGATTTAGAAAAGTTTTGGACGACAAAAAATGTTGGGGACAGCGAAGCCGTCCGGCGTTATTTTTTTCGGTACAAAGGGCGAAGACCGGAACTCTTTCGTATCCATCCACCGAAATAAATTTGCCGTTCAAAAACAAAGGGTCTCAGATGGAGCTATGAAAAATGCACATTAGGGGAGGCAGAAAACAAGGAAAAGGGCAGTACGGAAAGTAAAACAAACCATACGGTTTTGCTTGCAAAATCGTATTCCTATCTCCCTGCCACCTGTGACAGGGGGGAACGGGTTAGCAACGGACTGCCGGGACAAACGGTAAAAGGAAGGGACTGCAATACGGAAGAAGGAGGTTGTTTCGGCAATGCCGAAGCTCCGGATGATGACCATTGCAATCCCGCCCACGTTTGGAACTTCTCTTTTCTGGTTTACCCATAATCAGCCGCATAGCGGATGACTACGGGAAAGCCGGGAATGAGAACAGCCATTCCGATGAAGGGGAGGGTGGGAAAGAATACTGCGTGAACGCAAAAACACAGTATGCCATCTTAAAACAATATCTTTAAAAAGTTTTTCAGAAGAAATGCTTACCAATATCCTAATAATTATTACTTTTGATAACATAATACAACGATATGGAAAAGAAAAAGATTACAATAGAGGTAGAACCAGCTACAGCCGTAGCTACCGTCGGTTTATTGCGTGGGATATTTCCCAGTATCATCGAACAACTGGAAAGGCAAGCCGCAACAAACGGCAGCCCCTTAAAATTCAATAAAGTAGAAAATATGCAAGAAGTATTGGATGAGATTTATGAAAAGTGCATTGCCGAAACGAACCTCCGGGAGTTTGCCCAGGCGCACTTAAATAGTGACGGATTACCTAACTGATACAGAAATACGGAATCTGCCAGCCATCCTTATTCCAAATAACAAATGGTACAGAATTACACACCTGTCATGTGGGATGACAAAGCATTTGCCTTTGTCCCCTACGAAGCATTCGGTGATTTGCCACATTATCCCAAAGAAAAATGTGAGCAAATTTGCAAAGAGCTGAACAGCCTTATAAGACTATGTACTTATAGACCGAAAAAGGAAGATATTTATTTTCATCCGGTAAGTTATGTATGTCGTTCCGGAGGTTTCATAGTTACGGATAATCAGGCATCCTTTGAGGAATGCCCCTATCCTGCTTGCGCAGACCGTCATAGCTGCCAAAAAATATGTGATTTGATGAACCGTATCATTGAAGAGTCTTAATTATATAAGATACCATGGAACATCCAAACTCCAAATGCAGAATAGCGCAAGCTGAATATTTAAGTCGGCTACCTGAAGAAGAACGGGAAAATAAGGCCAGAGATATTAGAATCGGAAACGCCAGCTATATTTATCACCAACAAGCGGTTCCAATCCAAGAAAACAGATTGATAATGTATTATAAAGAGTGGTTGGAAGATCTTCCTCCCAATATTTCACGCCATATGAGAATGCTCGGATTTGAAGCATGTAAGACAATGATTCCGTTTACGAGATATGTGAACGAAAGAAACGATATTGGTATGCGTGACTGGATGCAAGAGCATCTTTCACCGGGTGACTTCAACTATTGGCAGGAACTTTCGAAAAAAGCAGGTTCGCCAACATTTTAATCCCATCCCGTTCAATACGCTGCCTGAAGAATAAAAGGTGCGTATTAAACGAGAATATTTTTTAGCGTTTAGTCATCTCTTCCCGCACCAGTTCCGTTTCTGTTGGGGAGAGTTTCGGCAATTTGACAGTTGCCGGACTTTCTAACTGGTAAGCCTTCACCTCATTGATAAGCAGCTGCCAGTCAAAAAGAAATTCTTCGGAACAACCATGTTTACGATAAATTTCTTTTGCTGCCTCCAAGATCTCAGGAGCGCAAAAATCGTCTCCCTGAAAGACAACTGCCGGACGATCATTATTGATACAGTCTCTCAATAATCGTAACTGATCTTTCATTGTTTACCCATTTTTACCATTGTCAAAAATTCGTCAGACGGTTTAAATGCCGGTATGTTATGAGCCGGAATAATCATAGTAGTATTCTTAGAGATATTCCGGGCTGTCTTTTGCGCTCTCTTCTTCACTATGAAACTACCGAATCCACGAAGATAGACATTTTCCTCCTTGCCCAACGAAGTCTTTACCTCGTTCATGAATCCTTCCACAACAGCAAGCACCGCTTTGCCGTCGATGCCGGTTCTGGCAGATATTTCCTTTACGATTTCCGATTTAGTCATTTCTTTATAATTTGAAAATTAGCGTGCAAAGATAATTAATCCAATGGATTATTTAAAGTCTGGCATCCGCAGCAAGCCCTGCCCTCGCCCAATGGAGTGTTACTTTACATTAAAGTATTCTATAAACATATCCTTTAAAGAGATGATTCGGTTTGCTCCATGGTCAAAATCTCCATGAAGCTGGCACAGATCATCAAAGATATCCTGGTACTCTCCATCACTGTTAGTCAGTTCCTGGCTCCCATGCTTGGCATAGGCTTCGGCACATTTTTTAAGATACTCCGCAAAATCCTTACAAGTAGGTTTATTCTCTTTCTCTTCCATCATTCACAAAACATTTGTCGAAACACTTCTTTCAGTTCCTCTATTTCCCTGTTGTTAAGTTCTCCAATTTTTCGTTTTATACGGCTTTTATCCACCGTGCGAATTTGATCAGTGGCTATCTCTCCTTCACGCCCGGCTACAGAACACAGAACCCGGTAAGGATAGTTCCTTATCGTGGAGGTTATCGGAACAATGACTACTGTTGTAAGGTACATATTCAAATCTGAAGGAGTGACAACAACACATGGCCGTGTCTTTGCCATTTCACCCCCACGGGTAGGGTCTAACTCTACCCAATACACTCCATACTGTTCTACCATGTCCAATCCTCAAACTTTTCATCCTCAAACACATCAGGGATAAGCAACTCATCATCCCCATTCTCATGGGCACGTTTGGCAGCTTCCGCCCATCCCTGCCGTGGTTGTGCCTTTATCACAATATTGTTCCCGTCCAAAGAAACGCTCACAGTCGATTTCAAGGACAAACGCAACTGTTTCAATATTTCGGAAGGAAGTATTATCCCCTTGCTGTTTCCAATCTGAATAATATTCGTTACCATAATGTTATAACTTTATAAGTTGATTATCACGATACAAATATAGATAAAGTTATAACAACACCAAAAGAAAAACTAACTTTTTCCCATTTTCACCGATAACCCGGCCAACGGCTTCACTCGTCGAGAGTGCTGGTGTATCCCCTTGCCGTACGGCGCTCCCCGACATATGATTCTTATCATGTCTTGTGTCCTTTTCTCCGGCTTCTAACAAACAAACGTGCATTAAAATGTTTCCATTTGAATTTTAGTTATTTGATACCCCAACTATGAACAACAAGACAGCAGAATGTTTCTGTTTTATTAAAATAAAAAGGGAACAAATTTTTAAGGTAATACTTACGGAAAAAACAGACTTTATAACGTTTCTTTTTCGTACATTTGCAACAATATAATAAAAGCGAAACATATAATGGAGAAGCAAGGAGAAATCATACTATACCAACCGGATGAAGCTGTAAGGTTGGAAGTACGTTTAGAAGATGAAACCGTTTGGCTCACACAAGCGCAGATAGCAGAACTTTTTCAACGTGACAGAACCGTTATTACCAAACATATAAATAATGTTTTTAAGGAAAAGGAATTGGAAGAGAAAAGCAATGTGCATTTTTTGCACATTGCTAATTCCGATAAGCCTGTCAAGTTCTTTAGTCTAGACGTAATAATTTCAGTTGGATACAGAGTTAAAAGCGTAAGAGGTACGCAATTCAGGCAATGGGCAAATAAAATTTTAAAAGAATATTTATTGAAAGGTTATTCTATAAACCAACGGCTCAATGACATGGAATATAGAATGAACAATAGATTCTTCCAAATAGAGAAAACCATTGCTGAACATGATGCAAAGATAGACTTCTTTGTACGCACCTCATTGCCTCCGGTGGAAGGTATATTCTTTGACGGTCAGATATTCGATGCGTATAAGTTTGCTACAGATTTAATAAAGTCTGCCAAATGCTCACTTGTGCTTATCGACAACTATGTAGATGAATCCGTGTTACTCATGTTGAGCAAACGAAACAGTGGAGTATCAGCTACTATTTATACACAAAATAAACGCACAGCTCCAACTTGATTTAAACAAACACAATGACCAATATCCTCCCATTGAAGCTAGAACCTACAAAAGTAGTCATGACCGCTTCTTAATCATTGATAATACGGAAGTATATCATATTGGGGCATCGCTAAAGGATTTGGGCAAGAAAATGTTTGCTTTCTCCAAACTGGAACTTCCTGCCCATACGATAATTGATGTATTATGAAATAAGCTAATCACCCATGCGAGAAGCGGAAGAGAATATAAAATTCAAGATGGAAATTGACGTATTGGTTCCCATTCCACGTACTGTCACCCGTGATTTCACCAGTTTGAAGCACCTGCGTCAATGGCAGAAACGGAATGACATCGATGGTTCTCTTTACTGTTTTGCACACCGGGAATACCTGCTCAACGAAAAGGGAGAATGGGAACAATTTACCGTTATCGGCAAACAGGTAGTGACTATCGGAGAACTGGAAAGGCTTCTTTTGGCAATGAAGCAAAAGGGGTTCAACCAATACAGCCGTGAGGAATATGAAGAATTAATGTCTTCATATTTGAAAAAGTGAAGAATTAAAACCTTCATTACACATTTAAATACGAAAACAGGATGAAAATAGGATATGCCCGTGTTTCCACCAAGGAACAACATCTGGATATGCAACTGGAAGCGTTGAAGGCTGCCGGATGCGAGAAAATCTTCTCTGAGAAAATGACCGGACGTCAACAAAACCGCCCGGAACTGGATGCCTGCCTGAGCTTTCTCCGGGAAGGCGACACACTTGTCGTATATAAGCTGGACCGGCTTGGCCGTTCGCTGAAGAATATCCTTACGCTATTGGAAGATTTCAAGAATAGGGGCATCCAATTCACCTCACTGCAAGACAACATCAGTACGGAAGGCGCAATCGGCCAACTGATGAACAACATTCTCGGTGCTTTCGCTCAGTTTGAAAGAGACCTTATCTATGAGAGAACCCAAGAAGGCAGAAGAATCGCCAAGGAAAAAGGTGTCAAATTCGGCAGAAAGACACTTATCAACAAAAACAACATCGCCAAGCAGAAAAGCTGCATCCAACTCTATGAATCCGGAACGCCGGTAAGGGAGATACAGAAAATATTAAACATAGGCAGTAGCGGAACAGTATATCGCCTATTAAGAAGGAATGGAATTGCGCTGAAATCCGAGAACAAAAATAACAAATAACGAATAAACCTCTGCCCATCCTTCAAAGATGATTCTCAAAGATCGTCTGCAATTCCACCTCTCAGCAAGATTATAGGAAAGTCCCCTTCACGGGGACTGATTTTTTTTAATTTTAATACAATAACTCCATGCACTCCTGTACCGCTTTTTCCAATGCTTCTTCCAAACAACAAAAAGCGTCCGCATTACTTTCGGAGTCATACAACACATAATCTCCAGCCCTCACAACCACATGCCAGACCGCCACGTTTTGTTCTGTTTGAAACGTATATTCACGAGTCTGTATCATCCATTGGATACATGCTGCCAGTGTCGGGCACTCGCACATATACATCGGGGTATTCCTTCCCTCAATATCGGTGCGTAGCCTATCCTGTTTGTCATACCAATACTCACAAGGCACGTAATAGTATAATTCCTTCATCATAAGAGCTGTGTCGCTATTAACCAATCTCTCTTTGTTGATTTGTGTAATCAAATTTTCCATATTAGCATTATTTAAGTTGAACATCTGATTTATTCTTCAGCTAGATTCAAGACCTTTTCATTTTTTGTATCGGGAAGGTCTTTGGTCAGCCGACCTTTTTTTTGATGTCATTCCCCATCTGAGTTCTGAGCCTTTTTTCGGCATATCAAGGTCTGGATTGCAAGCAATAAGCCAAGTTTCACTTATGGAAAATGTCGGGAAGACACTTCTTCATCGTTATTTTCCATACAGTAAAGGCGCATGGCCGTAACTTGCCATTTGCGGAATCCCGAAACCTTTGCCGAGCAAAAAGCCGGACTCGGATCGGAGGAAAGAAGCCGGGGGAGGCAGCCCACAGAAAGGGCAATCCGATACAATCAAGAAATTAACCTGCTATACCCTTGTGCGAGTGAAATAATCCATCATAGACACTACATACCTAAGTAGTGGTATCAATACACCGATCACATATATCATAGCGTAGCCCAAAAGGACAAAAGGTAATGTTTTACGATAAAGACATGCAACAGCGAGCAATATAAACGAAAAAGAAAAGCCATAAACCCCATATTGAAAACCGGGTATCAACTCATAAACAGGTACGGGTTCCGGATGAAGCATGGCTCCGGCCACAATAGAATAAAGGCTGGTCAATAATATAAGCAGCGTATATAAGCAACTCTTAAGAATCCTGGGATCATTCCTTTTACAATAGAGAATCGTTCGGATATCACTTCTAAGAAACTCAATGCCCAGTAAGAGAGCCACCATAACGCCTGTATCAAAAGTAGAAAATACATTCATTCCGATCACCTTTGGCGCGAAGATATGTATTTATTCTGAAAAGCCACGTCTTTGCGTATTTTACGATGTCGCATCCGATAGTCCGGGAAGCATTTTTTTGGTTCTTTTTTGGGGTGACTGCCAAAAAAGAACCCCGAAGCCGAAATCCCGGGCAGACGGGATTTCTCCCGTCCACCTTACCTATTTTGCAATCTTCCCTCGTCCGCATAGCTATAATAGTTATTGCCTGCCACAATCACATGGTCAACCAAACGGATGTCTAATGTTTCAGCGGCTTTTTTAACTGCTTCCGTCAAGCGGTCATCCGCACTGCTGGGCTTGCGTGCTCCTGATGGGTGGTTATGTACCATGATAAAAGATACGGCGTTATAATACAATGCCTGCTTCATGATAACCCGTATATCCACAGGGGCGGTATTTATCCCGCCGCATGAGATACGGACTTTACGGATGAGTTTGGACGAACTGTTCAGCAACAGCACCCACATCTCTTCAGTAGCTATATCGCACAAAACAGGATGCATCATTTTATAAACATTATTGCTGGATAAAAGCGCAGGACTTTCAACTTGCCCTTCTTTCAGCCGTTTATATAGCTCAATCGCCGCATAAGCGACTTTTTTACGGCTGGGTGTTAGTGTTTCCAGTACATCAGACAAGCACAATCCTTCTATTTCCATCTGTTCATACTTATATTCTTCACGTTTCAGTTTCTCACTGTTCGTCAAGGTATAAATCAACTCGCTGTTTTCCATCACCCGATAAACGTCATTCACTTCAAATACGGTTCTCTTCGTTTTCATACTGCCAAAAATTAAAAGATTAATACTCGCAAACATCGCTTGTCGCCCCAACCATAAATTTTTCCTCAACTGATTGGGAACAGTGCATTGAAGAGAAAGCGGGAAAGACGGATCAGAACGGGATTGAACTGGTAAATACTACCTCCCGGAATGGGAGGATGGAGATTTGGCTTTTCAATATCGGGCGTTCCGGCCACGCCTACCTTCGCAATGTTCCTATCAGTTCAGGAAAAAATCATCATACCTCTCTTCCGGCATAGCCGGAGCGTAGAGCGTTAGGGATAGCAGGGAAAAGCCTGGAGGGTAACGAGGACTTGCAACGAATAGCCCGGTCAGAAGGGAACGCCCTGAAAAACTAATTCGGATACAGAAGATGAACAGAACCGCCTTCCAATCATATAAAAAAACGTGAAAATCAACACATACTTCCGAAAAATCTTTTTCCGAAAGTACGTATAGGGCATGTGAAGGGAAAATTTATTTTCCCAGTCATTTCTATGTTATCGCTTTGGGGATATTTAAAGGGGTTAGGAGTTTAGGTCTTTATTATGTATTTTGGTGGATGGTTTTACACAGCCGATACCTTTTATTTAAAAATTTCTCTCTTTTATTTCACTGATATACCGACATATAAAAAAAACAGGGATTACCTATTCCCTTCATTAACGGGTGGACGGTTTTACACAGCTGACAAGTGAAACCGGACGCTTTTACACAACTAAAGCAAAAGGAGTGGACGGTTCTACACAACTAGAAGCAACAAACGGGACACTTCTACACAACTAAAACAGGCAAAGCGGATGACTCCACACATCTAATCACCCCAATAGGGACACTTCTACACAACTAATTCTATAAAAAACCGTGAAACGTGGACGGTTCTACACAGCTGGATCGTCCATGTTCACCGCCCCGTCCGTCTCCGGAGATATGAACTCTTCAGGAGCAGGAGCAACTTCCGTTCCATTGGCACTCTCCAACTCTTCCTGTGCCCATCCTTCCGGAAACCTGCCGAATACAGCCACGAAATCACTGATATATATCTGTTTTTTCTTTTCTACGCTTTCCGGGGAGTTTGCCCATAAAAGGAACTCTTTATACAGTCCGGCATCTTCCTCCACCTCTTTGATCTTCTTCCTCCTGACAGCCATATCCGTGTCCGGGTAGGCAATCTCGACATACAGCCCAAGCAGGTTCTTATAGAATTTCTTCACCACGACAGCATATTGTCCTTCATCAAAATAGTGCAGCGTATGCCTAGGAAACGAGAACAACACGGTATATGCCCATCTCTCATGATCGCCTTTCACAAAAGAGAAATTGAAATTGGTATATTTCAGGTAAGTATTCATCTTTTTCAGTATCGAGGCGACCTTCTTTTTCCGGTCTTTGGGTTCGGCAATCTCTATGCCGAGCTTTTTAGCCAGCTGATCGACTGTCAGCACATAAAAAGGAGCCTCATTCTTGGTGGTCTTATACTTGATCAGGTAAACCATCTTGGAAAGTTCCAGATAGAAATAGCGGTAACGGCTGGGCAGGCTACGGTAATCCTGAAGTTCCAAGAGGTTATAGAGCGAGAACATGAAATTCTTTATCTCCGGGCTTACCACTGCCGAGTACAGCCTTTTCGTTGACTTCTTCGTCTTGAAATCGGTCATTATGTCGAAACGTTTCAAGATCTGCACGAAATTATAGGATGTACGGCCATCCTCGCCAATGGTCGGATAGCAGAGGTTCTCCAATCCCAGTTTATAGAGAGCCGCCTCAAAAACCGTCTCGATAGGATGGCTGATTCTCTGTCCTGCCGTGTCGGTACATACATATTCCGGCTGCATATTCTTTCCGAACATGGCCGCGAGCTGCCGGCTATCCAGCTTGCGCTGCAAGTTGGTACGGTCATACCCCATCTTACGGCAGAAGTCTTCTACGGAGAACCAGGAAGTCCCGAACAAGTCTTTGAGGTGATAGCTGCCCAGGTATATGATCAGATCGAGCATGACATTTCCACCTGCCTCATACAACCGTTCAATCAGCACGGAATTATAGCTTTCCCCAAGCACCCTAGGGACACGAATCAGTTCTTTTGCCATGATAATACTTACAAAATCAATCCTTTCTCTGTTTTCATTGCCACAAAGATAGGCATACCGGCCAACATACGCGTCATAATTATCAATCAGTTTTAACGGTATGACCGGTATGGGAAAAGGAGAAGTACTTTCCTGAAGAATGCTTTATCCGCCCTTCATCAGAAAGAAAGCATCTTACACCTGTACCCCATAGACATCCTATATTACTTTTTCAGTTCTTCCGATAAAAAGGAACGGTCTATCAATACTTGCACCAATGGTTTCTCTTTGACAAACTCATCAAGCTCACGCTTTATCAATTTATTGCCCAACCCTATGCGTCGTCCAAATTCCTCGAAATCCTTCCGCCCTACCTGATGAGCAATTTGACTCCACATTGTCATCTGTAATCGACTCAACCCTCGGTCTAAGGTGTAGATCGTTAGGTTATCAGTACAGCGAAATCATCCGTTCTCTCATGAGTATCTACTTCTGTGGTGGCTCATGTATTGAGGATGTCACTACTCATTTGATGAACCATCTCTCGCTTCATCCGACACTTCATACTTGTAGTTCTGATACTATCCTCAGAGCGATAAAGGAACTGACGCAAGAAAACATCTCATACACATCAGATACGGGTAAGAACTACGATTTCAACACGGCTGACACTCTCAATACTTTACTGCTCAATTGTATGTTTGCATCTGACCAACTGAAAGAGGGTGAGAAGTATGATGCAAAGCCTACATACAAGAAGTTCTCTGGTTATCGCCCTGGCGTGGCGGTTATTGGTGACTTGATTGTTGGCATTGAGAATAGCGATGGTAACACAAAAGTTCCATTTCATGGCACGTTTTCTCGCCATGGCAGAGCTTAAGTAAACTTAGCTCTGCTCATCTGGCTTAACGAAAACCTTCGTTTTCATCAGAAGGACACGCTGAAGAGGTTCTTTGAGAGATTTGAACAGAACAGGCTCACTATCAATCGTTTCAGAGCTGATTGCGGATCATGTTCCGAGGAAATCGTGGAGGAAATAGAGAAACACTGCAAGTCCTTCTATATCCGCACTAACCGCTGCAGTTCGCTCTACAATGACATATTTGCTCTCAGAGGCTGGAAGACTGAGGAAATCAATGGCATTGAGTTTGAATTGAACTCTATCCTTGTTGAGAAGTGGAAGGGTAAAGCATACCGACTTGTGATTCAAAGACAGAAACGGATGGATGGTGTGCAGGATCTTTGGGAAGGAGAATACACATACCGTTGTATCCTGACTAACGACTATGAATCTTCCGTAAGAGAAATTGTCGAGTTCTATAACCTTCGTGGAGGAAAGGAACGTATCTTTGATGATATGAACAATGGTTTCGGGTGGGACAGATTGCCCAAATCCTTCATGGCCGAGAACACTGTGTTCCTTCTTCTTACAGCACTTATCCGTAACTTCTACAAGGCCATTATCCAAAGACTTGACGTAAAGAGGTTCGGACTCAATGCAACAAGTCGCATAAAAGCGTTTGTCTTCAGGTTTATCTCTGTACCAGCCAAGTGGATCAGGACATCAAGGCGGTATGTGCTGAATATCTATACCTGTAACAATGCTTACGCAGATATTTTTCAGACTGATTTTGGATAACGCCTACAACTTATGGGTATGATACTGCGTATTGTCTCAAGTCGCATTGTGGGGTAAGGGGATGTTGTAGGCAGAAGTGGGTGTTTCTGCCTCAATTTATCTGATAATTCAGTAATGAGAGGACGTGTACACGCAAGAAGGACGTTGAAGGGCTTAGTTGCGGATTTGAGGCAGGTAAGAAAATACAAAGAATTAACAGTAAACGTAAGATGGTATGAAGAAAGAGCCAATTATAGTGAATGTATATCTGTGGGGAACTTGTATTGGCAAATTGAATTGGGACTTTGAAAAGCATTGTTCTGTATTCCAATTTACGGATGAGTATAGGAAACAAGATTATGATATATGTCCTTCCACACATCCTAAGAGAACCCCTTTGTTTGCGTCTTTCTATGGGAATAAAGATAAATTATATCAAGGGCTTCCGGAATTTCTTGCAGATGCGCTTCCTGACAAATGGGGGGCTTCCCTATTTGACCAATGGCTCACGGATAACAATATAAAGGTTACGGAATCATTGCCCCTATTGAAGCTCTCTTATATTGGCAAGAGGGCTATGGGAGCATTGGAATTTGAACCGGAATTTAATGATGATGCCATCCATGAATCAGTAAACATGTCATCATTGGCAACTTTGGCTTCTAAAATATATAATGATCGAGATGCTGCTGTCATATCACCGGAGGATAGCCTCACGATGAAGAAGTTAATATATCTCGGAACTTCTGCCGGTGGCATGCGCCCGAAGGCGGTGGTTGCCTATAACCTCGAAACGGAAGAGTTCCGTTCCGGTCAGGAGGATTTGCCTGAAAATTTTAAGCAGTATATCATAAAATTTAAAGAAGCAGATGACTCTCCTACCACAGAGATAGAAATGGTATATAGCGAAATGGCAAAGGCGGCAGGAATCAACATGGTGTCATGCTTTCTGAAAGAGATTGATGGAAGAAATCATTTCGTAACGGAAAGATTTGATCGCAAGGATGGAGACAAGATTCTTAGCCAGCCCCTTGCGGCCATTATGCCAGGTGCAGATGATTATATGAAGCTATGTTGGCTGGCAGAGACTCTGAAACTTCCCCAGGAAGACAAAGATCAGATATTTATCAGAATGGTATTTAATTATGTCGCAGGTATATCTGATGACTATAATAAGAACATATCGTTTATCATGGATAAGACAGGGAGGTGGCGTTTATCACCTGCATATGATGTAATGTTCACGGCAAATACATGGGAAAATTCTTCTGCACATATTCATTCTATGGGTGTGATGGGCAAGAGATCGGCCTTGACCACAAGTGATTTTGTCAATTTCGCCGAGGATTTTGTGGAAAATCCTGAAAAGAAGATATTACAGGTGTTCGATGCTGTAAGCAAATTTCAATCATTGTGCGTCACGTATGGCATAGATAAGGCCATATCTGATAAAATTCAACATGTATTGGATGGATTGGTTACTGATGATTTGAACTTGTTGCAATTAACTTAAAGAACAGCAGATGGTGAAAGTCGTTCCAGTCTTTTCTTGAGCCACTTGTAAGCATGATATTCTGCCAGTTCGTCGACTACGTGCCATTGCGTGAAATCAGCAACGGCCTGCATTCAGCCAACGGCAACTTGAACCACTTGGGCATCCCATGTGCTCCCTCCAAGTCGAACCTCTCGTACCAAAACGAGAAACGCTCCTGTGAGTTCTTCTGCGACTGTTATTATGCACTGCTGAATTATTTCGGACAGCTTCCTTTATGAACGTATAGAAGAACGTAAGCGGTTGAGCAAATACATCTTGTACATTTGATTTTTCCCAAGAGAAATCACTCTGCTTGAGTTATGTATATGTGCAGTGGTAAGACTTATCGGTTCGTCAGAGTTTCAGGTTGCGTGTACAGTTTGTCTATGGACAGTCCTGGGATTGTCCATAGACATTCCCGTGACTGTCGGGAGAGTGTCGTGGCTTTGTCGGTATCCACCCCATCTGTCAGGAAGGAGCTCGGTGAGTTTTTTCTCTGACTTGGGAGTAAGATAATAGGGAAGTTTGCTGATTACATCATTCAGCCACTCACGTGGATTGACTCCACATTCCTTACAGGAACCGAGTAACGAGCAGATGACAGCCGTGTTTTCAGCCGCTTGCTGATTTCCACAGAACAGCATATTCTTTCTGGTCAAAACCATAGGTCTAAGTGCGTTCTCCGCCCTGTTGTTATCTATAAAAATTCTTCCATCGTACAGATAATGCCTCATTCTTGGTATGAGAGGATAAGCGTAGGCTATAGCCTTCCCCATCAGACTGCGCTTAAGCACTTTGGGGTATGTGTTTTGAAGCCAGAGCTCGAAGGCGTCAAGTAGCGGACCGGCCAGACGTTGCCGTAGCGCTGCACGTTCCTCATAGGAGAGTTGCCGCTCATCAGCCATATACTCCACGTTATACAGATCTTGTATAAATTTAAGTCCTTGCATGGCATATTCCCGGTTCTCTTCCCTGCATGACTCTATGTGGCGTCTGATATGTGCGAGACATCCGCACAGGCGCACGTCCTTCCGGTTCTCAAAAGCGTCATAAGCGGAGTAGCCGTCACACTGGAGGTATCCTTTGAACGTTTTCAAAAGATCGACCGCCACCTTTTGAGAACGCGATCCGTTGGCATAATGGAAGAAGAGCAGGCGCGGCACCGCCGCTCGTACTATCCAGATATACTCCTTTGCCGCCTTATGCCTGTCATGGTCTATGACCGGGAGAGTGGTTTCATCCACCTGTATGTAGTCAGAGGAGAGGACTTTCTTTTTGAGTTCAAGGTAAAGAGGTCTTAAAAGTTCACAGACCGGCTTGAACCAGCCATTCAACGTGTTTCTCGACAGTTTCACTCCCAGGTGTTCCGGTTGCTTGACCTGCCGGTAAAACGGAACGTGATACTCGTATTTCTGTAAAAGTATCTCCGCGAGCATGGAAGCCCCGGGCATACCTTTATATATGGGCATCAACGGCAAAGGAGCGGTAACTACCATCCGCTTCCCGTTTTCAACTGCCTCCGTTTCGTCTTTGATTGCATACGTGGGGCGTACCGTGTCTTTTACATAGAGATACCCGGGTTTCATCTCAAGGGTTCTGGTGTGTTCCTCGCCTATCTTGACGTATTTGCCAAGGTCGAGGTCTTCCGGCTCGATGACAACCGTCACGACCGGAAGGTCGTCCATGATGATCCGGTTGCGGCGTGGAGTTTTACCGGCGACTTGGGGTTTGGGGGTGATAATCTGCGCCGCCTTGTTTCTGGCCGCTTCGATTTCCGCCTCTATCTGTCCCAAGTCGCCGTAATCAAAAGGGAGCATGGGGTCCCCGTTGTTTATAGGATTGCATTTCTCACTCATCTTCCCGAACACTTTCCTTTTCAACCATGCAAGGGAAGCGTTCAGTTCAACTATCGTGGCACGGAGCTCCTCTATGGTCTTGGCCTGGGACTCGATGATCTCACTTTGCTTCCGGTTTGTCTCCATCAGCAAGGCAAGCTGTTCCAGCATGGGGTCCGTCACCCGCTTCGGCATATCTTCTTTCGTTGTCATTCAATATCCTGTTTGATTGTATAAAGGTAGTGAAAAACAACCGGAAAAGCAAGCCGGCAAGCTATTTGTTTACAGATATTTGCCAGTGTCTTTTCTGATCGGAGAGCCGTCTTTGCCTTCCCTTTCGTTTGTCCTCGTTGATGCCTTCCACCATGATGACAAGATCACTCCATGTCATGGGGTACGAGTGGGTTTCAGGATCATAAGCGGGGATTTTAAAAGTTCCTTCCTCAAGCAGTTTCTCGTACATCACCAGACCTCCCGTTTCTGCGTGCAGAAGCTTTATACGGTTTTTCAGCCTGTTGATAAAAATGTACACATCTCCATTCCGGACATCCCCGTTCATTTTTTCCCGGATCAGACCGCTCAAGCTGAACATGCCCTTACGCATGTCGGTACTGCCGGGGCATAAAAAGTAACGCGTGGAGTCGTTCAGGCAAAACATGTTCCACACAGTTTAGTGAGCAGGCTCAAAGCGGCTTTACAGCCACCCGTGCCCTTAAATTTCATTTTAATCCCGTTGGGAAGCTCCAGGGATATTTCCGAGTTGTCAGTACATTTACCGGAAGTTTTCTCTGTCTTTTGCGGACACAAGGCAGGTTGGGACTGAAACGTTGGTGCAGATACATTGTTGTTGTCTATGCTTATCGGAACAAAACCATCCATGCCAGCTGTGGGAACACTTCCGGATTTAAGCTCCTCGTCCGAGATATTGAAACGTGAGCGCCAGTCGTAAAACTGGGAACGGTTATATCCTTCATTCGCACAAAAGTCCTTTACCGTTAAGTTGCTTTGGCGTTGTCGAAGAAGAATATGGAAAAACTCCTCCCTTGTCATATATTTTGCCATAAATCCTTTTTGCACACAAAGATAAGCGGGAAAGGATATTATGACAAGATGTATTTGCTCAACCGCTTACATTGGTTTGAACACTGTCCGGCTCATCGTCATTATTTTTCTTGTCTCTGTGAAAAAGTCCCATGTTTTTAATTTAATTACTTGATTTGTTGCCTTTAATGAGCACCAATCTTGGCAATGTCCGGCTTACAGCTTCCATATTTACACTGGAGTCTATATTATTATTAACAATGCCTTGATGCCAAAACCTATATGGTGGATTCTCCGTGTGTTCCATCACGTCCTCCTTTTTTTATTGGGGTTATACTTCGGTTAATGTTCGTTGCGGGCGGAACATTTCCGCCCGCAACGGCTTACTGTTTCCTCAAGGTAGGCAATGCTCCGTTAAGTTCGTAACGCCACTCTGAGCCTGCGTTCTGCAAGGCGGTGTTCATGGCATCAACGGCGTTCTGCCAGGTAACGACAGAGCCGTCCACCTTCGTGGCTCCGGTGCTTTCCCTATTGTAGCCGATGCCTTGTTCATGATTGTTCTTCCAATAGCCGGCGGTCACGGTGGTGTAGTTATTTCCCAAAAAGCCGCCGATATGCATATAGCCAGTGCTACTACCCGTACTGGTTACGTTGCCCGTGGCATAGCAGGCAAGGAGGCTGCTTCCTGCGTTCATTCCCACCAGACTGCCGCCAGCGATATTCTTTTTGGGGTCCATTTCTATGATTACGTTGCCCGTGGCATAGCAAGCGGTCAGGGTGGCACTCGAATTCGTCTGACCTGCCACGCCGCCGACATCGACCATTCCCTTCACTGTGGCAGAGGAGCTGCATCCGGTGATGGAACCGCCTATTTGAACACCCACCACACCGCCGACATACACCGTGCCGCTGACGCTGCCCGACACCGAGCAGTTTTCAATGGTGCCCCAGCTATATCCTACCACGCCGCCAATACTGCCGCCATATATTTGATGGTTTGTTATCTGTACGCCCTCCATCACCACGTTCTTCACCGTACCAGCTCTATTGAGCCAGCCGAACAGACCCGCATATTCGTCATTTGTCGTAAAGGTCAGCCCCGTAATGGTATGGCCGCCACCGTCGAAGGTGCCTTTGTATGAGTTGTCGTAGTCTGTGCCTATCGGTGTCCAGTCTTTGCCTGTGAGGTCAATGTCTGTGTCGAGGGTAATGTTAATGTCGGTCTTACCTCCGTTCACTAATTTGGCTATATTCATCAGGCCATCGGCGGAGGTCACGGTGTAGCTGCCGTTGCTCTCTATGGTATAGCCCAGGTCTTTTGCCGCAGCGAGGGAGACGGTGTAGGTATATTCACCGCCCGCCTGCCAGTCGGTAGCATTCTTCATCTTATAAACGAAGGTCTTGCCGTTAGTGAAGGTGCAGACGATGAAGGCCGTGCCAGCTGCCACATTTTGCGGGGCTACGATGGCGGTGTAGGTGTTGCTGCCCTTGTCATACGGGACGATTATATCCGGGTTGTCGCCTTCGGTGGAGAGGCCCGTCAGCTGCACGGATGCCAGCCCCTCGGTGTAGTCCGTCAGAACGATGGTCACCCGTGCCGTGCGGTGGGTGAAGCGGAGCGTGGGGCTACCGTAGGTCACCGTCTGTCCGTCGGCTACGATGAGGTCGCTGCCCTCAAAGTCTTTCTGGGCACTTTGGTTGGCTTTTACCTTTACCGCAGGCGGAGTTGTCTCGCCAGCGGTGTAGGGCCACCACGCCGTGACGGTGATGTCGTTGTGGTTGGTCCAGTAGTACGGGTCGGTGGAGGTCAGTGTGGCGCTGGTGGGGTCGGCGGTGGAGGGCGTCACGTTGTACGTCTTCACCATGCCGTCCATCATGACTGCCACGCTCTGCACACCCGTCCAATTGCCATCCGCTGGGGCACGGGTGCCGGCGGTGGCTGTCGCGGCGGGGTTCAGCCCCGTGGCGGTGAAGACGATGGGTGTGCCTTCCGCCCCTTCTGGTAGGAAGCCCGCTTCGTCCTGTGTGCAGGCGGCAAGGCCGAGCAGCAGGGCGATGGCTGCGGATATATGGATGGTTGTTCGTTTCATGATGCGTGTTGTTTAGGGGTTGTTATTGTTTCTTTTGCAGTACGGGCAGACCGTCTGTGCCGAGTGCCCACTGGTAGTCATTGTCGGTGAGGGCGATGTTCATGCCGTCGACGGCTGTCTGCCATTTCACGGTCGCGCCGTCCACCTTCGTGGCATCTACCGTTCCTCCAAAATTACGGAATTCTCCTCGCTCGGCATTGCCTCCCCAATAACAGGAAGTTATAGTATTGTAGTTGAAACGCACTATAGCTCCAGATTCATAATCTTTCAATGTGCCGTCAAACCAGCAAGCTGTGATACTGCCATAATTTAAATCGGCTATACCACAAGTTCTACCATATGCAGAAATTTTTCCCGTCACAGAGCAGGCAATGATTTGACCCTCATTTTGCTCCACTATTCCAGCTGCTGATCCACTACTGCCATACAGATTCACATCTATGAGTTGTAGGTTCTTTATCACACCACGTACATTTAATAACCCAAAAAGTTCAGTAGTCGCTGCTGAAAAGTTTAATCCCGTAATGCGGTGTCCCTGCCCATTAAAGACGCCGGAGTAGCTAGGCCATGTGTCTATCCGTGTCCAATCCCTACCCGTCAGGTCGATGTCGGCGGTGAGGGTGCAATTTATCGATTCGTCCTTTTGTGCGGCTTTGTTCCATGCCAGTAGGCCGTCAGCGTTATAGACCATGTAACTGCCGTCGTTCTGTATAGAATAGCCCAAATCCTCAGCCTCGCCGCTCTCGCCGCCGCCGTCAACCCAGCTGCCGATGGTGCAACCCTCTAACGTCAGGCCGGTGGTGTTCACCTTAACGGTATATTTATAGCGGCTGCCCGCTTCTAATACGACGTTGTTCTGCGGACGGAAGTAGAAGGTGCCGCCGCCGAGTTCCACCTTGACGAACGGTTTGCCTGCCGCAACGGTCTGCGGGGCGGTCAGTGCCTCGTAGGTGTTGCCGCTTGCGTTGTAGGTCTTGATGGCGGTCGGGTTGCCGTTATCGGCGGACAGGCTCACGAGGCTCACCGTGGCACCAGCGACGCTCGTGAATCCCGTGCCGGGCTTCAGTTCGATTGTCACGCGTGCCGTGCGGTGGGTAAATTCAAGAGTCGGGTTGTTAAATTCCACCTTCCGGTT
>NZ_DBMACV010000014.1:0-56860 GCF_057861905.1 Phocaeicola sp.
TAAATTATTTTTTTTGCAAAAATAATAAATTATCCTTGACGTTGTTTATACTTAGGATTTTTCTTGTTAATAACATACAAACGGCCATTACGTCTAACGATCTTACATTCCGGCGTACGTTTCTTTAATGATGCTCTTACTTTCATATCTTATTTTCTTTTATTTATATCTAAAAACGATTCTTCCTTTAGATAAATCATAGGGTGACATCTCTACCCTCACTTTATCTCCCGGTAATATTTTAATGTAATGCATTCTCATCTTGCCGGAAATATGAGCGGTAATCTCATGTCCGTTTTCCAGCTCAACACGAAACATTGCATTTGACAATGCTTCTACGATTACTCCATCTTGTTCAATTGCGGATTGCTTTGCCATATTAAATTGCTTTATCTCCCAAAACTTGTTCTATAAATTCAAACGATGATAAAATATCTGCCTTATCTAAACCGATTGCAACTGTATGTTCAAAATGTGCGGCACATTTACGATCCCTGGTTCTTATCGTCCAACGATCACTTTCCATCACAATCTGACGATCACCTTGAGTTATCATGGGTTCAATGGCAATACACATACCTTTCTTTAGTAAGGCACCTGTACCTCTTTTCCCATAATTAGGAACTTGAGGCTGTTCGTGCATTTCCTTACCTATTCCATGACCAACAAACTCTCGGACAACTCCGTATGATCGAGCTTCACAATGTTGCTGAATAGCATAACCAATGTCACCCAAACGTTTTCCATGAACAGCATTTTCGATTCCCTTATACAATGCTTCTTTTGTAGTTTTTAAAAGCGCCCGAATTTCCGGATCGACTTCACCCACACAAAATGTATATGCTGAATCACCACAATAACCATTCATATAAGTTCCGCAGTCAACGGAAACGATATCTCCTTCTTTCAAAGGTATATCATTAGGAATACCGTGCACGACTTGATCATTTACCGAAGTACATAAAGTTCCAGGGAATGGAGGTCCATATGGATTAGGGAATCCTTTAAATGTTGGAATTGCCCCATGATCTCTAATAAATTCCTCCGCAACTTTATCAAGTTGTTTTGTTGTTACTCCTGGCTTTATCAGTTTAGCCACTTCAGCCAGAGTCTTCCCCACAAGGAGATTACTCTGACGAAGCAACTCTATTTCATCATCTGTCTTAAGAAATATCATTCTGACTTCTTTTAATATGCAGCAACATTTCCTGAACGACCTTTAATTCTTCCTGAGCTGAGTAAGCCATCGTAATGACGCATTAACAAATGGCTTTCAACCTGCTGGAGGGTATCAAGAACAACACCTACAAGAATCAACAAAGATGTTCCACCAAAGAACTGCGCAAATTCAGCCTGAACTCCAAATATGCCCGCAAATGCCGGTAAAATAGCAACGATAGCCAAGAAAAGAGAGCCAGGGAAAGTGATACGTGTCATAATCGTATCAATGTAATCGGCCGTACTCTTACCCGGTTTAATACCTGGAATGAAACCATTATTACGTTTCATATCTTCAGCCATCTGAGTTGGATTAATCGTAATTGCCGTATAGAACCACGTAAACACAATAATCAGAATTGCAAATACCAAATTATACCAAAAACTGGTATGGTCTACAAACGCACGAGCAATACCACTTGCCGAGGCAACATTTGAGAATCCGACAATTGTAATAGGAATGAACATAATTGCCTGAGCAAAAATGATCGGCATTACATTTGCAGCATTTACCTTCAAAGGAATATACTGTCTAGCACCACCATATTGTTTATTACCTACAATGCGTTTTGCATACTGTACAGGTATCTTACGAACTCCTTGTACCAAAAGGATAGCTGCAGCGATAACCAAAATCAACACTACAATTTCTAACAAGAACATAATGATACCACCAGCACCTGGAGACGCAAGACGAGAAACAAATTCACCACCGAAAGCTTGAGGAAGACGGGCAATAATACCAATCATAATAATCAGTGAAATACCATTACCGATACCTTTATCAGTAATTCTTTCTCCAAGCCAAAGGATAAACATACTTCCCGCAGCCAAAATGATGGTAGAAGTAATAATAAAGAAAGTCCAATCTAATGAAGCATTAAGAGCCGGACCTGCCTGCATTTTCAAGTTGATCAAATAAGAAGGAGCCTGGAATATCAAAATAAAGATAGTCAGAATACGAGTATACTGATTAATTTTTCGACGTCCACTCTCACCTTCACGCTGTAGTTTCTGGAAATAAGGAACTGCAATCGCCAACAACTGGATCACGATGGATGCAGAGATGTACGGCATGATTCCCAATGCAAAGATAGACGCATTAGAGAAAGCTCCACCAGAGAACATGTTCAACAAAGCAAGAAGACCTTCACTCGTTTGTTCATGCAACTTTGACAGCATATCAGGGTTGATACCTGGAAGAACCACATACGAACCAAATCTGTAGATTGCAATAAACAATATAGTAATGAGGATCCGCTGTCTCAGATCCTCAATATTCCATATGTTCTTTAATGTTTCAATAGATTTTCTCATTGAATCAGAGTTTTACTGCATTACCACCAACGGCTTCGATTGCAGCTACTGCACTCTTAGAAAAAGCATTTGCTTCTACATCGAGTTTAGTAGTTAAACTACCGTTACCAAGAACTTTCACTAACTGGCTAGAAGAAATAAAACCAGCTTCAATCAAGTCATTAACACCTACCTTAGACAGATTCTTAGCTTCAGCCAACTTCTGAATAGTGTCAAGGTTAATAGCCTTATATTCTACACGGTTGATATTCTTAAAACCAAATTTCGGAACACGACGCTGAAGAGGCATCTGACCACCTTCAAAACCGATCTTCTTAGAATAACCAGATCTTGACTTTGCTCCTTTATGTCCTCTTGTAGAAGTACCGCCTAAACCAGAACCAGCACCACGACCAATTCTCTTTATAGTTTTGACTGAACCTTCTGCAGGACGTAAATTATTTAAATTCATATTGTAAAATCCTTTATTATTAACAATATATTACTTAACGATTGCAACCAGGTGTTTTACCTTTTCAATCATACCCAGAATTGAAGGAGTTTCTTCGTGTTCAACCACACGATTCATCTTACGAAGTCCCAGTGCATCCAATGTTCTCTTCTGATCTGCAGGAGCACCAATTCTACTTTTTACTTGTTTGATCTTAATAGTTGACATGTCTATCCTCCTTATCCTCTAAATACTTTTTCCATACTTACACCTCTGTTTTGAGCTACCATGCGAGCATCTCTCATTTCACCCAAAGCCAAGATTGTAGCTTTTACCAAGTTGTGCGGGTTAGAAGAACCTTTTGACTTAGCCAAAACGTCAGTAACACCAACACTTTCCAAAACGGCACGCATCGCACCTCCAGCTACAACTCCTGTACCGGTTGAAGCAGGTTTAATGAAAACTTCTGCACCACCGAATTTAGCAGACTGTTCGTGAGGAACAGTACCTTTCAATACAGGAACACGAGTCAGGTTCTTCTTTGCAGCTTCTACACCTTTAGCAATAGCAGCTGTAACTTCACCAGCTTTACCAAGTCCCCAACCGATGATACCATCTTCATTACCAACTACAACAATAGCAGAGAAACTGAAAGTTCTACCACCTTTTGTAACTTTAGTAACGCGGTTGATTGCAACCAGTCTATCTTTTAATTCTATATCGTTAGTGATCTTAACTCTATTATTAACTGCCATAATTCATTAAAATTTAAGTCCACCGTTACGAGCAGCATCAGCTACTTCTTTTACTCTCCCATGATACAAGTAACCATTACGGTCGAATACGACAGTCGTAATACCAGCTTCCTGAGCCTTCTTAGCGATCAATTCACCAACTTTAGCAGCCTGTTCTTTCTTAGGCATAGTTTCCATACCCAAAGAAGAAGCAGCAACCAATGTTTTACCGCTCAAATCGTCGATAACTTGGACATAGATCTGCTTGTTACTTCTAAACACACTCATACGCGGACGTTCAGCGGTACCTGAAATCTTGTTGCGTACTCTATATTTGATCTTGATTCGTCTTTCTATTTTTGTTGTCATAATTGTACGATTTTATGTGAATTACTTAGCGCCAGCTGACTTACCAGACTTTCTACGAATTTCTTCACCAACAAACTTAATACCTTTTCCTTTATAAGGTTCAGGCTTACGGAAAGAACGTATTTTTGAACAAACCTGACCGAGCAGCTGTTTGTCACAAGATTCCAATATAATAAGAGGGTTCTTATTTCTTTCAGATTTAGTTTCAACCTTGATTTCAGGAGGCAACTGCATAAAGATATTATGAGTATAACCTAAAGCGAAATCAATGATGTTACCATTATTAGATGCACGGTAACCAACACCGACAAGTTCCAACTCTTTCTTGTAACCTTCAGAAACACCCACAACCATATTATGTATCAAAGCGCGATACAAGCCATGGAAAGCGTGACGCTGTTTCAGGTTATCAAGCATAGCGTCTTCTTTTTCTTTCAACACCACATGTCCGTCTGCAATTTCTACTTCAATAGCAGGATCTACAAACTGACTCAACTCACCTTTCGGACCTTTAACGTTTACTACGTTATCCTTCAGAGTAACTGTTACTCCGGCAGGAATACTAACGGGCAATTTACCTATTCTTGACATAGCTTATCCTCCTACATTAATATACATAACAAAGAACTTCACCACCGATTTTCAAAGCAGCAGCTTCCTTGTCTGTCATCACACCTTTGGAAGTAGATATAATAGCAATACCTAATCCATTAATAACTCTCGGCATGTCTTTGTAGCCAGTATACTTACGCATACCCGGAGTAGATACTCTTTCAAGTTTCTTGATTGCGTTAACCTTGTTAACTGCATCATACTTCAAAGCAACTTTGATAGTACCTTGAGGACCATCTTCTACAAATTTGTAGTTCAGAATGTAACCTTTGTCAAACAGGATCTTAGTGATTTCCTTTTTCAAGTTTGAAGCAGGCACTTCTACAACTCTGTGCTTAGCACTAATTGCATTTCTCAATCTTGTGAGATAATCTGCGATTGGATCTGTCATAAAAAATAATTGTTAAATTAATCAGGACTACCCTGACAATATTTAATAATAAAAATATTTACCAGCTTGCTTTTTTAACGCCCGGGATTAAACCATTTGAAGCCATTTCACGGAACTGAATACGTGAAATACCAAACTGACGCATATATCCTTTAGGACGACCAGTCAGTTTGCAACGGTTGTGCAAGCGAATCGGATTGGCATTCTTAGGAAGAGCCTGCAATTTCTGAGCAGCTTCAAAAGCTTCAGCAGGATCACCTGTATTTACAATCTTCTTCAACGCAGCACGTTTCTCAGCATATTTGGCTACCAGTTTGGCTCTTCTTACTTCACGAGCCTTCATTGATTCTTTTGCCATATCTTATCAATCTTTTTTAGCGTTTTTAAACGGTAAACCGAATTCCTTCAACAAAGCATAACCTTCTTCATCTGTTTGAGCAGAGGTTACAAAGGTAATATTCATTCCGAGAATTTTAGTAATACTATCGATATTAATTTCAGGGAAAATAATTTGCTCCTGAATACCAAGAGTATAGTTACCTCTTCCGTCCAACTTGCTTTCGATACCTTTGAAGTCACGGATACGTGGCAAAGCTACGCGAACAAGTTTTTCAAGGAATTCATACATTCTTTCACGACGTAAAGTTACCATCACACCAATAGGCATTTTCTTACGCAACTTAAAGTTTGCGATATCTTTACGAGAAACAGTTGCAACAGCTTTCTGACCAGTAATTGCAGTCAATTCATTGATAGCAACATCGATGATCTTCTTATCAGCTACAGCCATACCTAAACCTTGATTGATAACAATCTTCTTAAGTTTAGGAATCTGCATAGATGAAGTATACTGGAACTGATTCTTCAATGCAGGAGCAATACGCTCTGCATATTCTTTCTTAAGGCTAGCAGTACTACTCATTATTTAATCTCCTCTCCTGATTTTTTAGCATAACGGACAAATGTTCTTCCATCAGAACTTTCTCTTCTACCAATACGTGTCGGTTTACCAGTCTTAGGGTCAACCGGATTCAGGTTAGAGATGTGAATAGGAGCTTCCTGCTTCACAATACCACCCTGAGGATTCTTAGCATTAGGCTTAGTGCTCTTTGATACCATATTGATACCTTCTACCAATGCACGTCCTTCTTTTACAAGAACTTTCAACACGCGGCCAGTTTTACCCTTGTCTTCACCAGAGTTTACGTAAACTGTATCGCCTTTTTTAATATGTAATTTACTCATTACTTAAATCTTTTACAAAATTAAAGTACTTCAGGTGCAAGTGACACAACCTTCATGTTGGCATTACGCAACTCTCTCGCTACCGGGCCAAAAATACGACTTCCTCTAATTTCACCTGCGTTATTCAACAGAACGCAAGCATTATCATCAAAACGAATATAAGAACCGTCAGCACGACGAATTTCTTTCTTTGTACGTACGATCAGGGCCTTAGATACTGCACCTTTTTTAATATCACTTGAGGGGATAACACTCTTTATTGAAACTACAATAACATCCCCAACAGAGGCATAACGTCTCTTTGTACCGCCTAAAACGCGGATACAAAGAGCTTCTTTAGCACCACTGTTGTCACATACTGTAAGTCTGGATTCTGCTTGTATCATAATTACTTAGCTCTTTCGATAATTTCAATCAATCTCCATCTCTTAGTTTTGCTCAACGGACGAGTTTCCATGATACGAACAGTATCGCCAATCTGGCATTCATTTTTTTCGTCATGAGCATGGTATTTTTTCGTCTTAGAAACGAACTTACCATAAATAGGGTGTTTTTCCTTAAACTTAGCAGCAACAGTAATGGTCTTATCCATTTTATTGCTAACCACAACACCAGTTCTTTCTTTTCTTAAATTTCTAGCTTCCATGAGGACCATTATTATTTGTTAAGTTCTCTCTGACGCAATTCTGCTTTCATACGCGCAATTGTTCTGCGTAATTTCTTGATCTGTGCAGGATTTTCCAGCGGAGAGATCGAATGATTTAAAACCATTTGATTGTAATTGGCAACTTCAGTTTGAATTCTTTCTGCCAATTCGTTGGTAGCTATTTCTCTAATTTCTGCAATCTTCATATCAATTAAGCATTTTGACTTGCGTCGTAATCACGTCTAACAATAAACTTAGTAGTAACAGGAAGTTTCTGTGCAGCAAGGCGCAAAGCTTCTTTTGCTACTTCAAAAGATACACCTTCAACTTCGATCAAAATACGACCCGGAGTTACAGGAGCTACAAAACCTTCCGGATTACCTTTACCTTTACCCATACGTACGTCAGCAGGTTTACGAGTAATAGGTTTATCCGGGAATATACGGATCCAAATCTGACCCTGACGCTGCATATATCTTGTTACAGCAATACGAGCTGCTTCAATCTGACGTCCAGTAATCCACTTAGTCTGCAATGACTTGATACCAAAAGTACCGAAAGCCAACTGGTGTCCTCTCTGGGCATTACCTTTAGCGCTACCTTTCTGCTGTCTTCTGAATTTTGTCTTTTTCGGTTGTAACATAATTCCTAAAATTCAAATTCGTTAGCGATTGTTGTTTTTCTTTCTGCGGAAGTTCTTTCCACCATTATTACCGTTTCCACCACGGTTGTTTTCTTTGCTCTGAGTAAAGTTAGGAGCCAACTCACGTTTACCGTAAACTTCACCACGGCAAATCCACACCTTAATACCCAGCAAACCAACCTTTGTCAAAGCTTCAGCATGACAATAGTCGATATCTGCACGGAAAGTGTGTAACGGAGTACGACCTTCCTTATACATTTCAGAACGTGCCATTTCAGCGCCATTCAAACGACCAGAAATCAGCACCTTGATACCTTCAGCTCCCATACGCATCGTATTGGCGATAGCCATTTTGATAGCACGACGATAAGCGATCTTGCCTTCAACCTGGCGAGCGATGTTATTAGCAACAATCACAGCGTCGAGTTCGGGTTTCTTCACTTCGAAGATATTAATCTGGATATCCTTATCAGTGATCTTCTTCAACTCTTCTTTCAACTTATCAACTTCCTGACCACCTTTACCAATGATAATACCTGGGCGAGCAGTACATACAGTAATTGTCACCAACTTCAAAGTACGTTCAATAACGATTCTTGAAACGCTGGCTTTTGCAAGTCTGGCATTCAGATATTTACGAATTTTGCTATCTTCTAACAAAGCGTCACCATAATTCTTGCCACCGTACCAGTTAGAATCCCATCCTCTGATAATTCCTAAACGGTTACTTATCGGATTAACTTTCTGTCCCATCTACTCTTAATTTTTATCATTAGTATTCTTAGAATCAACGAACAAAGTCACATGATTTGAACGTTTGCGAATTCTGTAACCTCTACCCTGCGGAGCCGGTCTCATTCTTTTCAGAGTTGCTCCCCCATCAACAAAAATCTTAGTTACAAAAAGTTCACCGTCTTCAGCTTTGCGTTCGTTTTTCTGTTCCCAGTTAGCAATAGCAGAGCGCAACAGTTTTTCCACTCTTGCAGAAGCTTCCTTAGAAGAAAACTTCAAAACACCAAGTGCTCTATTAACCTCCATACCGCGAATCATGTCAGCCACGAGACGCATCTTACGCGGAGAAGTAGGCACATTTTGCAATTTAGCAAAATACATGGTTTTAAGGGCTTCTTTTCTTTTTTCAGCCGATATTTTTTTTCTTGCTCCCATTATTTATTACTTTATTATTTCAAATAAGTGTCCTGTTATTTTTTCTTGTTACCAGCGTGACCACGGAATGTACGAGTTGGAGCAAATTCTCCCAACTTATGACCAACCATGTTTTCTGTAACGTAAACAGGAATAAATTTGTTTCCGTTATGAACTGCAATTGTATGCCCAACAAAATCAGGCGAAATCATTGAAGCTCTAGCCCATGTCTTAACAACTGACTTCTTGCCGCTTTCATTCATAGCCAGCACTTTATTTTCCAGTTTTACATTAATATATGGACCTTTTTTTAATGAACGACTCATAAATTACTCAATTAATCAGTTGTTATTACTTTCTTCTTTCAATAATATACTTAGAAGACTGTTTCTTAGGTGCTCTTGTCTTCAAGCCCTTAGCATACAAGCCTGTACGTGATCTTGGGTGACCTCCTGACTGACGTCCTTCACCACCACCCATCGGGTGATCAACAGGGTTCATAACAACACCACGGTTATGAGGACGACGTCCTAACCAGCGAGAACGACCAGCTTTACCTGAAGCCTCCAATGCGTGGTCAGAATTACCAACACTACCGATAGTCGCTTTACATGCACTTAAGATCTGTCTTACTTCACCAGAAGGCAACTTAATAACGCAGTACTTACCCTCACGAGAAGTTAACTGAGCAAAATTACCAGCCGATCTAACCAAAGCAGCACCTTGTCCCGGACGCAATTCAATATTATGAATTACAGTACCAACAGGAATATTCTCAAGAGGAAGTGCATTACCAATCTCAGGCGCTGCATTCGCTCCAGACATCAAAGTACTACCAACTTGCAATCCATTAGGAGCAATGATATATCTCTTTTCACCATCAGCATAATACAAAAGAGCGATACGAGCGGAACGGTTCGGATCGTATTCAATTGTCTTAACAACTGCTGGAACACCGTCTTTATTTCTCTTGAAATCGATAATACGGAATTTTCTCTTATGACCGCCACCAATATAGCGCATTGTCATTTTACCTACATGGTTACGACCACCTGTAGAACGCTTTCCATATACAAGAGATTTTTCTGGTACCGATGCAGTAATTTCTTCAAAAGTACCAATAATTTTGTGTCTCTGCCCCGGTGTTGTGGGCTTAAATTTACGTACTGCCATCTTTTATTTAAATATTGCTATAAAAATCAATAGTATCACCTTCTTTCAATGTAACGATAGCTTTTTTATAAGCATTTGTACGTCCATTGATAAGACCTGATTTAGTATAACGGCTTTTGTTCTTTCCTGCGTAACGTACAGTATTTACGTCAACAACAGTCACGTTATACATAGCTTCGATTTCGCTCTTAATTTCTAATTTGTTAGCTTCAGGACGAACAATAAATCCAAAGCGGTTGAACTTTTCAGATATTGCCGTCATCTTTTCTGTAACCAACGGTTTAATAATCATTCCCATATTACTTCAGCCTCCTTTAATTATTTAACTAAGGTTTCCTCGATAGCTTTCAATGCACTCTCTGTAACAACAAGAGTTTCTGCGTTCAATACTGAGTAAGTATTCAGCGCAGAAGCAATTGCAAGATTTGTACGCTCTAAGTTACGAGCAGACAAATATACGTTTTTATTTGCTTCCGGCAAAACCATAAGCAGCTTTTTACCAGCTACTTTAAGATTATTCACAACATTTACAAAATCTTTAGTCTTAGGAGCTTCAAAAGTGAAGTCTTCTACAACTACGATATTGTTAGCCTGAGCCTTATATGACAAAGCAGACTTACGAGCCAAAGCCTTAACTTTCTTGTTCAGTTTGAACCAGTAATCACGTGGTTTAGGACCAAACACACGAGCACCACCAACCAACAGCGGAGAGTTAATATCACCACGACGAGCGCCACCTCCACCTTTCTGACGGCCTAATTTACGAGTAGAACCACTGATTTCGCTTCTTTCTTTAGACTTGTGAGTTCCCTGGCGCTGATTAGCCATGTACTGCTTTACGTCCAGATAGATAGCGTGATCATTCGGAGTGATTCCGAAGATAGCTTCGTTCAAAGCCACCTTTCTTCCGGTGTCTTCACCCTTAATATTTAAAACGTTAACTTCCATTATTTCTCAATTATTACGATTGAACCTTTGCAACCCGGAACAGAACCCTTAATCAAAAGTAAGTTGTGTTCTGGAATTACCTTTAATACTTGTAAGTTGTGAGTAGTTACTCTGTCACCACCCATTTGACCACCCATACGCATTCCTTTGAATACTTTTGCAGGGTAAGAACAAGCACCGATAGAACCCGGCTTACGAGCACGGTTGTGCTGACCGTGAGTAGTCTGACCTACACCACCAAATCCGTGACGTTTAACAACACCCTGGAAACCTTTACCTTTAGAAGTACCGATTACGTCTACATAGTTAGCATCGTTAAACAATTCTACAGTGATAGTATCACCTAAATTCAATTCTTCTGAGAAATCTTTGAACTCGGCCAAGTGTCTCTTCGGAGTTACTCCAGCTTTCTTAAAGTGACCCATCAACGGTTTTGTAGTATGCTTTTCCTTTTTGTCCTGGAAACCTACCTGAACAGCTGCATAGCCATCTTTTTCTACACTCTTAATCTGAGTAACTACACAAGGACCAGCTTCGATAACAGTGCATGGTACATTCTTACCATCAGCACTGAAAACGGATGTCATTCCGATTTTCTTTCCTAATAATCCTGGCATTTCAGTTAATTTTTTTAATTATTAAACTTTAATTTCTACTTCTACCCCACTTGGCAATTCCAATTTCATCAAAGCGTCTACAGTCTTAGCTGTTGAGCTATAGATGTCGATCAGTCTCTTATAAGAAGACAATTCAAACTGTTCACGTGACTTCTTATTAACGAAAGTCGAACGATTTACAGTAAAAACACGCTTGTGAGTTGGCAATGGAATAGGACCGCTAACAATAGCACCTGTAGCCTTCACAGTTCTTACAATCTTTTCAGCAGACTTGTCTACCAAGTTGTGATCGTAAGATTTCAGTTTAATTCTAATTTTCTGACTCATTAGTAATGATTAATTAATTATTTATATTTAAGATGAAGCATGAGGGCTAAGAGTCATTCGCTAGCCCTCATCAGCTTCAAGTTATTCAATATGATTATACCAAGTCTACGCGACCTTTAACTTCTTCCAATACAGTCTTAGCAATAGAGCTTGATACTTGTGCATGATGATCATACGACATTGAAGAAGTAGCACGACCTGAAGTAATAGTACGCAAGGCTGTTACATAACCAAACATTTCAGCCAGCGGAACCATTGCTTTAACAATACGTGCACCAGAACGGCTTGTTTCCATACCTTCTACCTGTCCACGACGTTTATTCAAGTCACCGATCACATCACCCATGTTTTCTTCCGGAGTAACTACTTCCAGCTTCATGATAGGTTCCATCAAAACAGGACCTGCTTTAACACAAGCATTCTTGTAAGCCTGAATAGCACAGATTTCGAAAGACAACTGGTCAGAGTCTACCGGATGGAAAGAACCATCTTTCAAGACAACCTTCAATGAGTCGAGCGGGAAACCAGCCAAGACACCATTTTTCATGGCAGTCTGGAAACCTTTCTGTACAGAAGGAATAAATTCCTTAGGCACATTACCACCCTTCACCTCATCGATGAACTGCAGGCCACCCTGCTTCCAATCTTCGTCAACCGGACCTACAGTCACAATAATATCAGCAAACTTACCACGACCACCAGACTGCTTCTTATAAACTTCACGAAGTTCTACAGTCTTAGTAATAGCTTCCTTGTAATTAACCTGCGGACGACCCTGATTACATTCAACCTTGAATTCACGTTTCAGACGGTCGATAATGATATCCAAGTGAAGCTCACCCATACCAGAGATAATTGTCTGACCAGTCTGCTCATCTGTACGTACAGTAAATGTCGGGTCTTCTTCAGCCAACTTAGCCAAACCATTAGACAGCTTGTCCAAGTCTTTCTGAGTCTTCGGTTCTACTGCAATACCGATAACCGGCTCTGGGAAATCCATAGACTCCAATACAATCGGAGCTGTTTCATCGCACAGCGTATCACCAGTACGAATATCCTTGAAACCTACACCAGCACCGATATCACCAGCGCTAATTACCTCTACAGGGTTCTGTTTGTTTGAGTGCATCTGGAACAAACGAGACACACGTTCTTTTTTACCTGAACGAGAGTTGTAGATATAAGAACCAGCTTCAACCTTACCAGAGTAAACACGGAAGAATGTCAAACGACCAACATACGGGTCGGTTGCAATCTTAAATGCCAAAGCAGCAGTCTTTTCATCTTCGTCAGGTCTACGATCTTCTTCAGCTCCAGTAGTCGGATTTGTACCCACGATATTCGGAGTATCCAGCGGAGAAGGCAAGAATGCACATACATAGTCCAGCAAAGTTTGCACACCTTTATTCTTAAATGAAGAACCGCACAACATCGGAACAATTTCCATCTTCAAAGTTCCGGCACGCAAGGCACGCAAAACTTCCTCTTCCGTAATAGTAGAAGGATCATCAAAGTATTTTTCCATCAAAGACTCATCGAACTCAGCTACTTTTTCAAGCATTTTATCTCTCCATTCATTAGCTTCGTCAACCAAGTTTGCTGGGATATCTTCAACATCATAATCAGCACCCATTGTTTCATCGTGCCATAAGATCGCTTTCATCTTAATCAGATCCACTACACCCTTAAAGCTTTCTTCAGAACCAATAGGAATAACCACCGGACATGGATTAGCGCCCAAAACGTCCTTCATCTGACGCACTACTTCAAAGAAGTCAGCACCAGAACGGTCCATTTTGTTTACATAACCAATACGAGGAACATTATACTTATCCGCCTGACGCCATACCGTTTCAGACTGAGGTTCAACACCACCAACTGCACAGTAAGTTGCTACAGCACCATCCAGCACGCGAAGTGAACGTTCTACCTCAGCAGTAAAGTCTACGTGCCCCGGAGTATCAATCAAGTTGATTTTATATTTATTTCCTGCGTATTTCCAATAAGTAGTTGTAGCAGCAGAAGTGATAGTAATACCACGTTCCTGTTCCTGCTCCATCCAGTCCATTGTTGCAGCTCCATCGTGTACTTCACCAATTTTGTGAGTCAAACCAGTGTAGTACAGAATACGTTCAGAGGTAGTAGTCTTACCTGCATCGATGTGCGCCATGATCCCGATGTTACGAGTCAAATGCAAATCATGTTTAGCCATTTTAATTCCGTCTTAATTGATTATTACTATATTAGAATCTGAAGTGAGCAAATGCACGGTTAGCTTCAGCCATACGATGCATATCCTCTTTACGCTTGAAAGCGCCACCCTGCTCGTTATAAGCATCAAGAATTTCAGCAGCCAATTTATCAGCCATTGACTTACCGCCACGTTTACGAGCAAAAGCAATCAAGTTCTTCATAGAGATTGACTCTTTGCGGTCAGGACGAATTTCTGTAGGGACCTGGAAAGTTGCACCACCAATACGGCGAGATTTAACTTCCAGCTGCGGAGTTACATTATCTAGAGCTTTTTTCCAAACTTCCAAAGCTGGAGTTTCTTCACTCGGAAGTTTTGTCTCAACTGTTTTCAGTGCGTTATAGAAGATTTCGTAAGAAGTATTCTTCTTTCCATCATACATCAGGTGGTTTACGAATTTAGAAACCTTCTGATCATTAAATACCGGATCCGGCAGGATCACACGTTTTTTTGGTTTTGCTTTTCTCATTTTGTTTGATAATAATGTTTAGTTTGGGGCTGCATCTCTGTTTTCTTCAACGTCTCCTCCGAGACATTTACTCAACCTTAAAGCTTTTCCTACAAACCAAAACGAATTAATAAAAGTTCTTTTACTAAGGATTGTACTCAGCTACGAATTATTTTTTACCTTTTGCAGCAGGAGCCTGTCCCGGTTTCGGACGCTTAGCACCGTATTTAGAACGTCTCTGTGTACGACCTGCAACACCAGCTGTATCCAATGTACCACGAACGATGTGATAACGTACACCCGGAAGGTCCTTTACACGACCACCACGTACCAATACAATTGAGTGTTCCTGCAAGTTGTGGCCTTCACCCGGAATATAAGAGTTTACTTCCTTAGAGTTTGTCAGACGCACACGAGCTACTTTACGCATTGCTGAGTTCGGTTTCTTCGGAGTCGTAGTATAAACACGAACACAAACGCCACGTCTCTGAGGACATGAATCCAGTGCTGGTGATTTACTCTTGTCTACCAAAACCGCTCTTCCTTTTCTTACTAACTGTTGAATAGTAGGCATTTTGTTTTGATTTTAATTATTATATATATTGTTTATTGTTTTCCAATCCTTGTCGAAACTATACATTTCGGGCTGCAAAATTACAAATAACTTTTTAATAGACAAACTGTTTTAAAATAAAAAAAGCCCATTCCCTTGAAAAAAGCAGGAAATGGGCCTTAAAATGACTTTTTTATATTTTTTTAAGCTTCTCCTTTGAAATCACTCAATGGTGGAACGAATGTTTTACTACCATTATTTTGTTCTTCTGGCATACGTATCTGTCCGAAGTTGCGTTCATATTTTGCCACATTATCTTGTAAAGCAAACATTAAACGTTTAGCATGTTCTGGAGTCATCACAATACGTGACTGTACACCAGCCTTTGGCAATCCCGGCATAATACGCACAAAATCCAATATAAACTCAGAAGTAGAATGAGTAATTATAGCAAGATTAGCATAAGTACCTTGAGCGACCTCTTCCTTCAACTCTATCTGGAGCTGATTATTTTTGTTTTCGTTTTCCATAATGACTAAAATTTAATATTAAGTATTTACTTTTTTCATATTAGCTCTACAAATGTAGGGAAAAAGTTGAATCATCCGCATTTTAAGATAGAAAATTAAACGATGTATTCAATTTTTTACCCCTACTCCACCTACAAGAAATAAAAAAACCACTTCGTCAAAGATAAAAACTTCGACAAAGTGGTTTTAATATAAATATAGACTATTGCAATTATTCTACTTCACTATAGTCAAGTACATTCTTTCGATTAGCCAAGATACGATCGTACTCTTCTTTTGAACCAACGATAATCTTTTCAAATTCACGCTGACCTGTACCAGCAGGAATCAAATGACCACAGATCACGTTTTCCTTCATACCTTCCAGCTTATCTACCTTACCATTAATAGCAGCTTCATTCAAGACCTTAGTTGTTTCCTGGAATGATGCAGCCGACATAAAGCTTGATGTCTGCAATGCAGCACGTGTGATACCTTGTAATATCTGAGTAGATGTTGCAGGTACTGCATCGCGTACTTCAACAGGCTTCAAGTCTCGACGTTTCAACATACTGTTTTCATCACGCAACTTACGAGCTGTAACAATCTGTCCTGGCTGCAAGTTCTGAGAGTCACCAGCATCAACAACAACTTTCTTACCCCAGATACGGTCATTTTCTTCATTGAATTCCAAACGGTCAACAACCTGCTGTTCCAAGAAGCGTGTATCACCCGGCTCATCAATCTGAACTTTACGCATCATCTGACGGACGATAATTTCAAAATGCTTATCGTTAATCTTAACACCCTGCAGACGGTATACATCCTGAATTTCGTTCACAATATATTCCTGAACTGCTGTAGGACCTTTAATAGCCAAGATATCAGCAGGAGTGATAGCACCATCCGACAGCGGAGTTCCGGCACGTACATAGTCGTTTTCCTGAACAAGGATCTGCTTTGACAGAGCTACAAGATACTTCTTCACATCACCAGTCTTAGACGTAACGATAATCTCACGGTTACCACGTTTAATCTTACCCATCGTAACCTCTCCATCAATTTCTGATACAACAGCAGGATTAGACGGATTACGCGCTTCGAACAACTCTGTTACACGAGGAAGACCACCGGTAATATCACCAGCCTTACCTACAGCACGCGGAATCTTAACCAAGATATCACCAGCCTTAACCACTTGTTTATCTTCTACAACAACGTGACCACCTACCGGTAAGTTATATGTACGGATAATTCCACCATTCTCATCTAAGATATGTAATGAAGGAATCTTTGTCTTATCCTTAGACTCTGTAATAATGATTTCACGCAAACCAGTTGCTTCATCGGACTCTACCTTATATGTTACATTTTCAATAACCGATTCAAAATCGATCTTACCAGCAGCTTCTGTAACAATAACGGCATTGAACGGGTCCCACTTAGCAATCAGCTTACCTTTCTCAACGACTTCACCATCTGATGCATACAGTTTAGAACCATAAGGAACGTTATGTGTTGACAAGATAATACCTGTATTAACATCCACGAAACGAACTTCAGCCAAACGGCCAACAACGATCTTAACTGCCTCACCTGTTTCTTCAACAGCGTCTACTGTACGCAATTCTTCAAACTCAAGACGTGCATCGTTCTTCGCAACAATACTTGCATTTGCAGCCATGTTACCGGCGATACCACCGGCGTGGAACGTACGCAATGTCAACTGAGTACCCGGTTCACCGATTGACTGAGCAGCGATAACACCAACAGCCTCACCTTTCTGAACCATACGGCTCGTAGCAAGGTTACGTCCATAACACTTAGCACATACACCCTTCTTCGACTCACAAGTCAATACAGAACGGATTTCAACGCTTTCAATCGGAGAATCTTCAATTTCCTGTGCTATTGATTCTGTAATTTCTTCACCAGCAGCTACTATCAGCTTACCAGTTGTAGGATGTATTACATCATGTACAGAAACACGTCCCAAAATACGTTCATATAATGTTGCAATAACTTCATCGTTATTCTTCAATGCTGTACAAACCAGACCACGCAATGTTCCACAGTCTTCTTCATTAATGATTACGTCGTGAGAAACGTCAACCAAACGACGAGTCAAATATCCAGCATCGGCAGTCTTCAACGCAGTATCGGCAAGACCCTTACGAGCACCGTGAGTAGAAATAAAGTATTCCAACACAGACAGACCTTCCTTAAAGTTAGAAAGAATCGGGTTCTCAATGATCTGAGCACCTTCTGCACCTGCTTTCTGCGGTTTAGCCATCAAACCACGCATACCAGACAACTGACGAATCTGTTCCTTAGAACCACGGGCTCCAGAATCCAGCATCATAAACACTGAGTTGAATCCCTGATCGTCATTCTTAATTGTCTTATACAAGATATCAGACAAGTCACTGTTTACGTGTGTCCAAGTATCGATAACCTGGTTGTAACGTTCGTTGTCGGTGATGAAACCCATGTTATAGTTCATCATAATCTGCTCAACTTCTTCGTTACCACGTTTAACAAGTTCTTCTTTTTCCTTCGGAATAATGATATCACCTAAGTTAAATGACAAACCACCTTCAAATGCCTTCTTATAACCTAAATTCTTAATACCATCCAAGAATTCACAAGCACGAGCTACACCGACAGTCTTGATAACATCGCTGATGATATCACGCAATGACTTCTTAGAAATAATAGTATTCAAATATCCACATTCATCAGGAACCAATTCATTAACGATAATACGTCCAACAGAAGTTTCTTTAATCATCTTCTTCACGATATTACCATTTTCATCAAGGTCATTGGTTACAACACTAATAATTGCATGAATATCTACCTTCCCTTCGTTGTAAGCAATCAATGCTTCTTCTGGTCCGTAGAAAATCAGACCCTCGCCTTTCGCACCTTTACGTAACTTGGTAATATAATACAAACCAAGAACCATATCCTGTGCAGGCACCGTAATAGGAGCGCCATTGGCAGGGTTCAAAATATTATGTGACTGAAGCATCAACATCTGGGCTTCAAGAACTGCTTCATTACTCAAAGGCAAGTGTACCGCCATCTGGTCACCATCGAAGTCGGCATTGAACGCTGTACATGCCAATGGATGCAATTGGATAGCTTTACCTTCAATCATCTTAGGCTGGAAAGCCTGGATACCCAAACGGTGCAGAGTCGGCGCACGGTTCAGCAATACCGGATGTCCTTTCATTACATGTTCCAGAATATCCCAAATCACCGGTTCCTTACGGTCTACAATTTTCTTTGCAGACTTAACGGTCTTAACAATGCCACGTTCTATCAACTTACGAATGATAAACGGCTTGTACAATTCAGCAGCCATCAATTTAGGGATACCGCATTCACCCATTTTCAGTTCCGGACCTACAACGATTACGGAACGTGCAGAGTAGTCAACACGTTTACCCAGCAAGTTCTGACGGAAACGTCCTTGCTTACCTTTCAAGCTATCAGAAAGAGATTTCAGAGGACGATTGGCATCTGTCTTCACTGCACTCGACTTACGAGAGTTGTCGAACAATGAATCAACAGCTTCCTGCAACATACGCTTTTCGTTACGTAAGATTACTTCAGGAGCTTTAATTTCAATCAGACGTTTCAGACGGTTATTACGAATAATAACACGACGATACAAATCATTCAAGTCGGAAGTTGCGAAGCGACCACCATCCAGCGGAACCAACGGACGCAATTCAGGCGGAATAACCGGAACGATACGTACAATCATCCATTCAGGTTTATTACGACCTCTTGAAGCACGGAATGACTCTACAACTTGCAGACGTTTCAATGCTTCATTCTTACGCTGCTGAGATGAGTCATTATTGGCTTTGTGACGCAATTCGTATGACAATGCATCCAAATCCAGACGTACCAACAAATCGTAGATAGCTTCAGCACCCATTTTAGCAATAAACTTATTCGGGTCGCTGTCTTCCAAATATTGATTATCCTTCGGAAGATTATCAATAATGTCAAGATACTCTTCCTCAGACAACAAGTCATATTGATTAATGCCATCTTCAGCCTTCACACCTGGCTGAATTACTACATAACGTTCATAATAAATGATAGCATCAAGTTTCTTTGTAGGCAATCCTAACAAATAGCCAATTTTATTAGGCAAAGAGCGGAAATACCAGATATGTGCAACAGGTACAACCAACTGAATGTGACCGCTACGCTCACGACGAACTTTCTTTTCTGTTACTTCAACGCCACATCGGTCACAAACGATGCCTTTATAACGAATACGTTTGTATTTACCACAATGACATTCGTAGTCTTTTACCGGACCAAAGATTCGTTCACAGAACAAACCATCACGTTCCGGCTTATAAGTACGGTAATTGATTGTTTCCGGTTTCAACACTTCACCGTAAGAGTTTTCCAAAATCTCTTCAGGAGAAGCCAGTCCGATTGTAATCTTTGAGAAATTACTTTTTATCTTAGTATCTTTTCTAAAAGCCATACTTTATGTTTTATAAAATGAAGAATTTAAAGATAAAGGAGGAGAAATCCATCTTCTCCCTCCTTTATTAATATATTATTCCAGTGTAATGCTCAAGCAAAGACCTCTCAACTCGTGCAGCAATACATTCAGAGATTCAGGGATACCCGGAGTAGGCATCGGTTCACCTTTTACGATAGCTTCGTATGCTTTTGAACGTCCAACTACGTCATCTGACTTAATTGTCAGAATTTCCTGAAGTACATGAGCCGCACCAAATGCTTCGATAGCCCAAACCTCCATTTCTCCAAAACGCTGACCACCGAACTGTGCCTTACCACCAAGTGGCTGCTGAGTAATCAGAGAGTACGGACCGATAGAACGTGCATGCATCTTATCTTCAACCATGTGACCCAACTTCAACATGTAAGTCACACCGACTGTTGCAGGCTGGTCAAACTGTTCACCCGTACCACCATCGTACAGGTAAGTCTTACAATAGCGTGGCAAACCAGCTTTATCTGTCCACTTATCCAAGTCGTCCAATGTAGCTCCATCAAAGATAGGAGTAGCAAACTTAACGCCCAGCTCCTTACCAGCACGTCCTAATACTGCTTCGAATATCTGACCGATGTTCATACGAGAAGGCACACCCAACGGATTCAATACAATATCAACCGGAGTACCATCTGCCAAGAACGGCATATCTTCCTGACGTACGACACGCGAAACGATACCCTTGTTACCGTGACGACCCGCCATCTTATCACCGACACCAATCTTACGCTTCTTAGCAATATAGACTTTAGCCATCTGAATAATACCAGAAGGAAGTTCATCACCAATAGTCAGAGCAAACTTCTTACGCTTCAACTCGGCATCAAGTTCCTTGTACTTTTTCAGATAATTCATGATTAAATCACGAATCATATCATTCTTATGAGCATCCGAAGTCCATTTGCTCAACTGAATGATTGTATAATCCAATGATTCCAAATCACGTTTTGTGAACTTAGCACCTTTAGCTATAACTTCTGTTCCCAAATAGTCTTTTACACCCTGAGAAACCTTATCGTTAGTCAGAACCAATAACTTCTCGACTAAGATTTCTTTCAGTGCTGCAGCTTTTTCTTCAAATTCTTCATTCAGTTTCGGCAGGATAGCCTTATCTGCATTCTTTTCACTACGAGTCTTTATAACACGTGAATACAACTTCTTATCGATTACAACACCGCGCAATGAAGGAGAAGCTTTCAAAGAAGCATCCTTCACGTCACCAGCCTTATCACCAAAGATTGCACGCAACAATTTTTCTTCTGGAGAAGGATCAGATTCACCTTTCGGAGTGATCTTACCAATCAAAATATCACCCGGTTCAATGCGAGCACCAACACGGACAATACCATTTTCATCCAAGTCTTTTGTAGCTTCCTCGCTTACATTAGGTATATCAGAAGTCAACTCTTCCATACCGCGCTTGGTTTCACGTACTTCCAGAATATATTCATCAACGTGTACAGAAGTCAAGATATCTTCACGTACAACACGTTCATTCAATACAATAGCATCCTCGTAGTTATATCCTTTCCACGGCATGTATGCGACCAGCAGGTTCTTACCCAATGCCAATTCACCATTAGCTGTAGAATAACCTTCTGTCAAGATATCGCCTTTCTTCACACGCTGACCTTTTGAGCAGATAGGACGCAAGTCGATAGTCATGCTCTGGTTAGTCTTGCGGAATTTAGGAATGCGATACTCTTTCAATGCCGGTTCAAAGCTTACAAACTCTTCATCATCGGTACGGTCATACAAAATACGTATTGTCGTTGCATCCACGAAATCAATTACACCATCACCTTCAGCTGCGATCTGTGTACGCGAATCTTCACACAATTGTTTTTCAATACCAGTACCAACAATAGGAGCTTCTGTCTTCAACAGAGGAACTGCCTGGCGCATCATGTTTGATCCCATCAACGCACGGTTAGCGTCATCATGTTCCAAGAACGGAATCAAAGATGCAGCGATAGAAGCAATCTGCTGTGGAGAAACATCCATCAACTCTACCTGATCAGGAGTAACTACAGGATAATCTGCATCACGACGAGCTTTTACTTTTTCACGGATAAATGTTCCGTCGTCATTCAATGGTGCATTACCCTGAGCGATAATCTTGTCTTCTTCTTCCTCTGCCGACAAATATTCTATACCTTCCGGTGACAAATCTACTACTCCATCTTTCACCTTACGGTAAGGAGTGACGATAAATCCAAGATCATTAATCTTTGCATATACACACAGAGAAGAGATCAAACCGATATTCGGACCTTCAGGAGTTTCAATCGGACACAAACGACCATAGTGAGTGTAGTGTACATCTCGTACCTCGAATCCGGCACGGTCACGTGACAAACCACCAGGACCCAACGCTGACAAACGACGCTTGTGAGTAATTTCTGCCAACGGGTTGGTCTGATCCATGAACTGTGACAAAGCATTTGTTCCAAAGAATGAGTTAATAACCGACGAAATAGTCTTAGCGTTAATCAAATCAATCGGAGTAAACACTTCATTGTCGCGGACATTCATACGTTCACGAATAGTACGTGACATACGAGCCAGACCGATAGCGAACTGGTTAGACAACTGTTCTCCTACGGTACGTACACGACGGTTGCTCAAATGGTCAATATCATCAACATCCGCTTTTGAGTTAATCAGCTCAATCAGATATTTGATGATTTCAATAATATCTTGTTTTGTCAACACCTTCACATCCATAGGAGTATCCAGATTCAACTTCTTGTTGATACGATAACGTCCTACTTCACCCAGGTCATAACGTTTTTCAGAGAAGAACAAGTTATTGATAACTTCACGTGCACTGGCATCATCGGCAGGGTCAGCATTACGCAACTGACGATAAATGTACAATACAGCTTCTTTCTCCGAGTTAGACGGGTCTTTTTGTAAAGTATTGAAAATAATTGAATAATCAGAAGAATTAGCTTCTTCATTGTGAACGAGGATATTCTGAATACCTGATTCCAGGATCAAATCGATATGTTCCGGTTCAATTACAGTTTCACGGTCGATTACTACCTCGTTACGTTCGATAGAAACAACTTCACCAGTATCTTCATCAACGAAATCTTCAGTCCAAGTTTTCAGCACACGTGCAGCCAGCTTGCGACCGATAATTTTCTTCAAATTGGCCTTATTAACCTTAACGTCTTCAGCCAGATTAAATATTTCGAGGATATCCTTATCATTTTCAAAGCCTACAGCTCTCAGCAATGTAGTTACAGGCAACTTCTTCTTACGGTCAATGTAAGCATACATCACGTTATTAATATCCGTAGCAAATTCTATCCAAGAACCCTTAAACGGAATAATACGAGCTGAATATAATTTAGTTCCATTCGCATGGATACTTTGTCCGAAGAATACACCCGGAGAACGATGCAACTGAGAAACAACTACACGTTCTGCTCCATTGATAACAAAAGTACCTTTCAGAGTCATATAAGGGATAGGACCCAGATATACATCCTGAATAACAGTATCAAAGTCTTCGTGATCGGGGTCTGTACAATAAAGCTTCAATTTAGCTTTCAAGGGAACACTATAAGTCAATCCACGTTCCAAACAATCATCAATAGAATAGTGAGGCGGATCGATATAGTAATCGAGGAACTCGAGCACGAAGTTGTTACGAGTATCTGCAATAGGGAAATTTTCTGCAAACACTTTATACAAGCCATCGTTCTTTCGTTTTTCAGGCGGAGTATCTAACTGTAAAAAGTCTTGAAATGACTTCAATTGCACTTCCAGGAAATCCGGATACTTCATCGGATTCTTAATAGAAGCAAAATTAATTCGTTGATTATTAGTATTTGAAGACATCTGTATGGAGTTAAAATGTTTAAATTCAGGTATAGAAACCTGTGTAACTTAATATAGACGCAAAAAGGTTAAGAATCCCCTTTACAGAGGACTCTTAACCGAACTACCTGATTTACAGGATAATCTTATTTAAGTTCAACTTCAGCTCCAGCTTCTTCCAAAGTTTTCTTCAAAGATTCAGCTTCGTCTTTAGCCAAGCCTTCTTTTACTGTGCTAGGAGCACCGTCAACCAAGTCTTTTGCTTCTTTCAAGCCAAGACCACAAGCTTCTTTAACGGCCTTAACAACCTGCAATTTAGCAGCACCTGCGCTCTTCAAAACTACATCGAATGAAGTTTTTTCTTCAGCAGCAGCTGCACCAGCAGCAGCAGGACCAGCAGCAACAGCTACAGCTGCAGCAGCAGGTTCAATACCATATTCTTCTTTAAGGATAGTTGCAAGTTCATTAACTTCTTTTACTGTCAAGTTAACTAATTGTTCTGCAAAAGCTTTCAAATCTGCCATTTTTGTATGAATTTAATTGTTTGTTACTATTTGATAATTAAAGTTGTTTTGGTTAAGTCTTAAACTTGGGAAACAATTATTCAGCACGTTCACCCAAAGTCTTAAGAACTCCGTGAATGGTGTTACCACCAGATTGAAGAGCAGAAATAACATTCTTCGCAGGAGACTGCAGCAATGCCACGATGTCTGCGATAACTTCGTTCTTGCTCTTGATTGTTGCCAAAGCTTCGAGCTGATCAGCACCTACATAGAATCCTTCTTCTGCATAAGCAGCCTTCAATGCAGGAACACCGTCTTTGTATTCTTTCAACAACTTAGCAGGAGCGTTCGCAGTTTCGCAGAACATCACTGAAGTTGTACCTTTCAAAGAATCAAACAATGGTGAATAATCAATATCCAAGCTCATTAAAGCCTTGTGAAGCAAAGAATTCTTCACAACTACCAGTTTGATACCAGCCTTAAAACATTTTCTACGCAATTCACTTGTTGAAGCTGCATCCATTGCAGTTGTATCAACCAAGTAGAAATGTCCGTATTGCTTTACGGTATCAGCCAACTGACCGATAATTACGCCTTTATCTTCCTTTCTCATGATTCCTCCTTAATTTTAGATTTCTTCTACAGATTTAGGGTCGATTTTAATACCCTTACTCATAGTACTTGAAAGATAAATACTCTTAATATAAGTACCCTTAGCTGTTGTCGGTTTCAGTTTGATGATAGTAGCGATAAATTCTTTCGCATTGTCACGGATCTGGTCAGCAGTGAAAGATACTTTACCGATTGAAGTATGAACGATACCGCTCTTATCAACTTTAAAGTCAATCTTACCTTGCTTAACTTCCTTTACAGCTTTAGCTACATCCATAGTTACAGTACCACTCTTCGGGTTCGGCATTAATCCACGAGGACCAAGAACACGACCCAGAGCACCGATCTTACCCATGATAGACGGCATAGTGATGATTACATCAATATCAGTCCATCCACCTTTGATCTTTTCAATATATTCATCAAGACCAACATAGTCAGCACCAGCTTCTTTTGCAGCAGCTTCAGCATCCGGTGTACACAGAACAAGCACGCGAACCTGCTTACCTGTACCATGAGGAAGAGATACAACACCTCTTACCATCTGGTTAGCCTTACGAGGGTCTACACCTAAACGTACGTCAATATCTAATGAAGCGTCAAACTTAGTAAAAGTAATATCCTTTACCAACTGAGCAGCTTCTTTCAGTGAGTATGCTTTCCCTGCTTCAATTTTTTCTGCAGCCAACTTTTGATTTTTTGTCAGTTTACCCATTATTAATTGAAGTTAATTAGTTATTACCCGGGAAGTCACCTTTTACAGCGATACCCATACTTCTAGCTGTTCCTGCTACCATTGTCATAGCAGATTCGATAGTAAAGCAGTTCAAGTCAACCAATTTGTCTTGAGCGATAGCACGAATCTGATCCCAAGTCAGTTCTGCAACTTTCTTACGGTTAGGTTCAGCAGATCCACTCTTGATTTTAGCAGCCTCGAGCAACTGAATTGCTACAGGAGGAGTCTTAATTACGAAATCGAAAGACTTGTCTGTGTAGTAGGTAATGATTACAGGTAATACTTTACCTGCCTTGTCCTGGGTTCTGGCGTTGAATTGCTTGCAAAACTCCATGATATTAATACCCTTAGAACCTAAAGCAGGTCCAACGGGAGGTGATGGATTTGCAGCGCCTCCTTTAATCTGTAATTTGATTAGTCCAGCAACTTCTTTAGCCATTTTTTTAATTTTTAATATAAGTGATTAACGAATAGAATAACGACACGTAACAAAATGCATTATTCTTTTTCCACATCCGTAAAGCCTAATTCAAGCGGAGTTTTACGCCCGAATATTTTGACCATTACTTTCAGCTTGCGTTTTTCCGCACTCACTTCTTCAATGATACCACTGAATCCGCTGAACGGACCAACACTAACTTTCACTGTTTCTCCTACAGCATAAGGAATATTAGCATCCTCGCTTACTTCCTGAAGTTCATCTACCGTACCCAGTATACGATTCACTTCCGATTGTCTTAAGGGAACCGGATGTTCCTGTCCACCCAAGAAGCCGATTACATTCGTGATGTTTCTCAAATGATGAGCTACTTCACCAACCAGCGCAGCTTCTACCAAGACATAACCAGGGAGATAAGTTCTCTCTTTCACAATTTTTTTACCATTGCGAACCTGGTAAACTTTTTCGGTAGGAATCAATACCTGAGATACATATTCACCAAGATCGCTGTTTCTCATTTCAGCTTCAAGATACTCTTTAACCTTGGTTTCTTTACCACTCACGGCACGAAGTACGTACCATTTCTTTTCAATCTCAGACATTCTTATTACTGTTTATTAGTGCGGATAGATAACGTCTTCCATAATAAAGCGGAAGGCAGAATCCATAAGCCAAACAACGAGTGCAATGAGTAGGGAAGCATATAAAACAACCACTGCACTACTTGAAAGTTCTGAACGAGTAGGCCACGATACTTTATGGACTAGTTCGTCATAAGATTCTTTACAATAATTCGTTATCTTTTTAAACATATTCTTATCAATTTAGCACGGGAAGAGAGGCTCGAACTCCCGACACTCGGTTTTGGAGACCGATGCTCTACCAACTGAGCTATTCCCGTAAAAATAGTTCCCGAATTTGCTTCGGGAACTATAAGCTTTATTTCAATGACTTTTAGTATTAGTCAAGAAGTTCAGTAATCTGACCAGCACCTACTGTACGACCACCTTCACGGATAGCGAAACGCAGACCTACATTCAATGCAACCGGATAGATCAATTCAACAGTGATTGTTACGTTATCACCCGGCATTACCATGTCTGTTCCTTCCGGCAAAGTGATTTCACCTGTACAGTCCATAGTACGCAGATAGAACTGAGGACGATATTTGTTGTGGAACGGAGTGTGACGACCACCTTCTTCTTTCTTCAGGATATAAACCTCAGCTTTGAACTTAGAGTGAGCTTTAACCTGACCCGGGTGACACAGAATCATACCACGTTTGATTTCGTTCTTATCGATACCACGAAGCAACAAACCTACGTTATCACCAGCTTCACCCTGATCCAACAATTTACGGAACATTTCAACACCAGTTACAACTGATTTCTTGTCTTCACCAAGACCCAGGATTTCAACTTCGTCACCTACCTTGATTACACCAGCTTCGATACGACCAGTAGCAACAGTACCACGACCAGTGATTGAGAATACGTCTTCAACCGGCATCAAGAATGGTTTATCTACATCACGCGGAGGCAGAGGAATCCAAGTATCTACAGCGTCCATCAGTTCGATGATCTTATCTTCCCATTCTTTTACACCGTTCAAAGCGCCCAGTGCAGAACCACGGATGATAGGAGTATTGTCACCGTCGAAATCATAGAATGAAAGCAATTCACGCATTTCCATTTCAACCAGTTCCAACATTTCTTCATCGTCAACCATATCACACTTGTTCAAGAATACAACCAAGCGCGGTACGTTTACCTGACGAGCCAACAGGATGTGTTCACGAGTCTGAGGCATCGGACCATCAGTTGCAGCAACTACGATGATCGCACCATCCATCTGAGCAGCACCAGTAACCATGTTCTTTACATAGTCGGCGTGTCCCGGACAGTCTACGTGAGCATAGTGACGATTTGCAGTTTCATATTCTACGTGAGAAGTATTAATGGTAATACCACGTTCCTTTTCTTCCGGAGCGTTATCGATCTGATCGAAAGACTTGATTTCGTCAGCTTTAGTGAAACCTCTTTCTGCCAATACTTTAGTGATAGCAGCAGTCAAAGTTGTTTTACCGTGGTCAACGTGACCAATCGTACCAATGTTCACATGCGGTTTGGTGCGTTCAAATTTCTCTTTAGCCATAGCTTTACTATTTATTTTGATTAATAATCAGCTTTATTTACAAATCACGAGCTGTTACCGGGACTTGAACCCGGGACCTCTTCCTTACCAAGGAAGTGCTCTACCGCTGAGCTATAACAGCAAAGAAGAAAAAAAGAAGAGCGGAAGACGGGACTCAAACCCGCGACCCTCAGCTTGGAAGGCTAATGCTCTATCGACTGAGCTACTTCCGCATTTTTGTGGGCAAAGATGGATTCGAACCACCGAAGGCGTAAGCCAGCAGATTTACAGTCTGCCCCATTTGGCCACTCTGGTATTTGCCCAACTTCTTTCAAAGAACACCAGTTTCTAACCTGTGTTTTTCTTCCTTTTGAGCCTCTTGTCGGATTCGAACCAACGACCCCGAGATTACAAATCACGTGCTCTGGCCAACTGAGCTAAAGAGGCAAATTAACTTTACAGCCGCACAATCTCCGCGACTTAGCGGCTGCAAAGTTAGATATAATTTTCTAATCACAAAATATTTCTCGCGATTTTTTTATTTACCCTGCTGTTTTTCTTTCGATTTCAGCAGCTGTTTAGATAGTGCATCCATGCACACATCTATTGATTCTTCAAATGTATCACTTACCTTTTCAGCGTAAAACTCTGTATTCAGCGCCAAGACGCGTACACCAGCTTCCTTATTCATTGCTGTTTCAGGTTTTACTACTTTTAAAGACACCTCTACTTTCTTTATATTATCGCAAAACTTCTCGAGCTTCTCTGCTTTTTTCTGAATAAAAGCTTCCAATTTTTCAGATGCGTCGAAATGAATTGATTGAATTCTTACTTCCATAAATACCTCCTTTTTCTTTACGCTCTAGGATGAGCTTGTTCATAAACTTTTTTCAACTCTTCAAAAGTCGTATGAGTATAAACCTCCGTTGTTGTCAAGCTCTCATGCCCCAGCAACTCTTTCACCGCCTCCAGTTCTGCATGGTTATTCAGCATCGAGGTTGCAAAAGTATGTCGCAAGACATGCGGACTTCTTTTTTTCAACGAAACGACCTTCGAAAGATTACGTTTCACTAAGAGATATACCAGATAGGGATACAACGCTTTTCCGTTCTTCCGCACGAAAAATGCCTCCCCACCATCTGGCAAAAAATCTTTTTTAGCAGAAAGATAAGCTTCTATATCCTCCTTCAGCTCATCACCGAAAGGAATCAAACGTTGCTTATTTCTTTTTCCCGTTACCTTTATCTGCTTAGCATACAAATCAACATCCGCATCCGTTAAGTTTATTAGCTCCGAACGTCGAATACCCGTTTCATAAAACATTTCCAATATCAAGCGATCGCGAACACCTTCAAACCCAGCATCAAACGCCGTATCATCCAGCAAGCGAGCCATATCAGCATCTTTTACAAAAACAGGCAAAGGCTTCTTTTTCTTCGGACCCGTCACTTTCATCAACGGATCAACCGAAACAACGCCTTGACGCAGCAAATAACGATAAAAAGAACGAAGTGAACTTAATTTCCGATTTACAGTAGTTGCCGTACAGCCACCCTCCATCAATGAGAGAACCCACCCACGAACGATATCCGCATCAACTGCCGCGAAATCCAGATTTTCATCCACCGCCTTAAAATACTCTTCAAATTTCGAGAGATCCGTACCATAACTAACAATTGTATCGTCAGAATAGTTTTTCTCAAAACGAAGATATTTCAAAAAAGATTCTTTCAGCATAAAAAAGCATCGCCTTAATTATTCAGCAACGAATTTATGAAAAAGAATTCAATAATTCAAAGTTTTTGCAGAATTATTATTCTTCTACCTGGTGCATTTTCTGAACGTAAATAGCACGTTCCATTTTCAGTCTTTTCAAAACAGACGGTTTGTCATACTGCTGTCTGCTTCTCAGTTCTTTTACAACACCTGTTTTTTCAAATTTTCTTTTGAATTTTTTCAGCGCTTTTTCAATGTTTTCGCCTTCTTTTACTGGTACTACAATCATGTTTTTAAAATTAAAGTATGTTGTTATTAAATTATTCGATAGTCGAATTGCGGCGCAAAATTACACATACTTTCTTTATTTACAAAACTTTCCAATAGATTTTATCGAAAATACCTTAGAAATCGTACCTTTGCTTTTTATAGTAAGTCTTTGAGAAAACGTATTTTTATATGAAAGAAGAGATAAAAAAAAGAATCGCTTTACTGCGCACGCTCATGGTGCGACAAGGAATATCGGCTTTTATTGTGCCGAGCACAGATCCGCACTCCGGAGAATATGTACCGGCTCACTGGGAATCACGTAAATGGATATCCGGATTTACAGGTTCGGCCGGAACAGTTGTCATCACAACTCAAGAGGGAGGGCTCTGGACAGACTCAAGATATTTTTTGCAAGCAGCCGATCAGTTAGAAGAAACAGGCATCAAACTCTTCAAAGACAGGCTGCCCGAAACACCATCCATTGCAGAATGGTTAGGAAATGTCTTGCATAAAGGAGAAAAGGTGGGCATAGATGGTTGGGTTAATGCAACAGACGAGACCGAAACCCTCCGTGCATCACTCGTTTCTCAAGGCCTGGAACTTGTTTCCGTAGAAGATCCATTCGAAACGTTATGGGAAGATCGTCCCTCCCTGCCACTCAACGTACCGTTTATCCTGCCAGAAACATATGCCGGAGTGTCATGTTCCGACAAGCTGACTCAAATCAGAGAAAACATCTTGCACAATCAAGCTGACGGCATCTTGATTTCTGCCCTCGATGAAATAGCCTGGACTTTAAACATGCGAGGCAACGACGTGCATTGCAATCCGGTATTCATCAGCTACCTGCTTATCACTCGGTCTGACGCAACCTTATATATCCTGCCCGAGAAGCTCACTCCTGAAATCAGCTGTTATCTCCAACAAAACGGAGTGCGTACCAAGAACTACACAGAAATAGAGAATGATCTGCTACATTATTCAGGGAAATGCATACAACTCTCACCGGAAACGAACTATACGCTTTATTGCGCAGCAGCTTCTTCTGCACATGTCGATATTCTCCCCTCCCCCGTCCGCTTATTGAAAGCAATCAAAAATCCAACAGAAATAGCGGGATTTCATCAAGCCATGAAACGAGATGGCGTAGCAATGGTGCGCTTCCTGAAATGGCTGAAAGCGGCTGTCAAAGAAGGTAAGGAAACCGAACTTTCCGTCGACCGTAAATTATATGAGTTGCGAGCTGAGCAGGAGCATTTTCAGGGCATCAGTTTCGATACGATTGCCGGCTATCAGGCACATGGAGCTATCGTACATTATGAAGCAACACCTGAAACAGATGTAACATTGCAACCCGAAGGATTCCTTCTGCTCGACAGTGGAGCACAATATCTGGACGGAACAACTGACATTACAAGAACCATCGCCTTAGGTAAAGTTTCCGAAGAACAAAAAACCGACTACACACTGGTTCTGAAAGGATTTATTGCCTTGTCAAGAGCCGAGTTTCCTCAAGGCACCTGCGGTACACAACTCGACGTGCTGGCACGACAGTTCATGTGGAAAGCAGGTATCAATTACGGACACGGTACCGGGCATGGTGTAGGACATTTCCTGAATGTTCACGAAGGGCCTCATCAGATTCGAATGAACCATGTACCGACTCCTTTATGCCCCGGCATGACCATTACCAACGAACCGGGAATCTACAAATCCGGACGTTACGGCATCCGGACAGAAAACACAATGCTTGTAGTACCGTCCCGTGAAACAGAGTTCGGCGCCTTTTATAAATTTGAGCCTCTCACCCTCTGCCCGATAGACAAAGAAGCCATTCGTACAGACATGCTGACACAAGAAGAAACGGCATGGCTCGACGACTATCACCGACATGTTTTTGAAGTACTGTCTCCTATGTTGACGGCTCCCGAGCAGGAATGGTTGAAAGATGCAACATCCAGCTTACGTAAATAATATAAAACAGCAAGATAATATGGCACTAATTAAATCAGTCAGAGGATTCACTCCTCAAATTGGCGAGAACTGTTATCTCGCCGACAATGCAACGATTATAGGCGATGTCGTCATGGGACGGGATTGCAGCGTATGGTTCAATGCCGTATTACGCGGAGACGTGAACTCAATTCGTATCGGCGACCGCGTAAATATTCAGGACGGAACAGTCCTGCATACACTTTACGAGAAGTCGACCGTAGAAATCGGCAATGACGTTTCCATCGGGCACAACGTCACTCTACACGGAGCCTGCGTACACGACAATGCACTGATCGGGATGGGGTCTACCCTGCTCGACCATGCAGTTGTGGGTGAAGGAGCTATTGTAGCCGCCGGAGCACTGGTCTTAGCCAATACAGTCATCGAACCTCATACTCTTTGGGGCGGTGTTCCAGCCAAATTTATAAAGAAAGTAGATCCGCAGCAAAGCAAAGAGCTGAACCAGAAGATAGCAAACGGCTATCTGATGTACGCATCCTGGTTTAAGGAAAATGAAGAACATACCGACAAGTTATAAAAAACAAACGGAGGGTAATTAACATAAAAGTTATTTTACCCTCCGTTTGTTTTTACTTTACTGTTTCATATTTCATAAATCCCCCGTGAGCATTAAATAGCCACCGGGTACCGTCTATCAGCAACACATGATAACTTCCATCCTTCCTGTCCACATCCGTTATACCAACATCGGCCGCCGTATTCTTCCAATACGAGATAATACCGGAAGGCAGCAATGGAAACATTGAATCCGGCCATATCTGTCCACCTCCGTTTATACGCAACCACTTATAATTACCATTAAACAAGAAACTGAATCCATTGGGTAAAGTAACAGAAACAAGCGGATGATTATAGTCATGATTCCACGATATGGTCAACTGATGTACTTCAGTAAAATAGTTTTCCAGAAAATCCTGAACCTTATCTATCTTTATGACAAAAGTTTTCTTCCCCTCATATGTGCAAAGTGCCTTATCGGGCTGCACCTGCAAGGTATAATAATCTTTTTTATCACGGACGACAGAAGTAATCCGTGCACCCGGTTCATATTTTCCGACTTCCTCCATTACCCTCTGAGGCAGCAGACTAAAGACCGTCTGCGGCAATGCAGGGAAAAGCATTTCATCACCTCTGCCAGCGGCAACCCGCTCAAACTCTCCGCTCACCGAAGTCCACTCCCCCTCTTTATTAAAGAGAAACAGATAAGTATCGTCGACCCATACCCGGTAAGCCGGCATAGAAGCATCCAAGACTTCCGCACCCAGAATTATCCGAGTAACTGTACCATCCGGAAATGCTTGCTGAATACAATCTTTCACTTTCTCAGGTAAATACTCTTCCCCGGTTTCAACACTATACTCATAGCCCAGACAACGATTTCCTTCATGCTGGAAGACCATTCTTCTGCCGTCACTCAGTTCAGCACTGACGCCTTCCTTGACTGCATAAACAGCAGAAACTGAAATTTCACCAAACTTTGCCTCCATAAAGTCGTACATCTCCCCCAAAAACTTACGAGCGAAAATCTGCATTCCCGCATCAGGGAAACTTACTTTTGTCCAGACACCATCCTTGGTAAAATTTACTTCTACATTATTCGACAGGACAACATGATATCCTGCATCCCCCTCGCTTACCCGTGAAATCCGTTCAATCATAGCTCCGGAAAAACGTCCCGATACAAACAACGATATATCGGAAGGAACCTCTTGCACAGATACAGTATCCTCCACATCATCGCCCGAACAGGAAGTTACCCACGGAATCACTCCACCTAAAACGAGAGTCAAATAGCATAAACAGAACAGCTTCTTCATAAGCTCGCACAATTAAGTCGTTAAAGTTAAGCATTTTAGACGAGAAACCGCTAACTTTTTCTGTTAAAAAGCCGACATTTTTTTAAAAGACTCTCACCTCTTCACTAAAAGGCCATGAAAAGTGATTCTCTTTTTGTACAAAACATTTTAAACTTTGTACAAATTTCCCGATGTTTTGTACAAAACAATAGAAAGACTTCTGCAGAAAAATTACACAACACCTCGACATTTTTCCTCCATCTTCCCCATATCCTTTCGCAAACAGTTACAGCAAATGCAATTCGCACGCAACACCAAAAGCCTGAGCCGAATTACTTACCTGTAGTTTTTGCAAGATATTTTGCCTGTGACGACTAACAGTATGTATACTGACAGACAGTTCATCGGCTATCTCCTTACTCGATTTTCCCTTTCCTATCAACAAGAGAATTTCTTTTTCCCGTTTCGAAAGCAGGTCCGAGCAATCGTACGTGTCGATATCCATACGGCTTCCATCAGCAGAATTTACTATTCCGCTGCCCCGTAAAGGTCCGTCGGCCAAATTATAAAGGCATAAAGCCAGACAAATATTCCCGGAATCCTGTGCTATCACATAAAACATTCGATGCAAAACCAGGTAATACTTTCCCCCGCCATCGCGCATCCGGAGATACTCTTCCAGGTAATAATCACTACGCAGCTTTCCCGAAATATTTTTCAGAAAATGCAGGAAACGCAATTCACGGGTATGCTTTTTCAGCAAATCATCGGGATGAATCCGGCTAAATATATCTTCTTCCCAAATTGAATTGATGACATGATACGCTCCTTGCAAGGCTATCCCCAAAGACTCTCCCACTTTTCCATAATAGATATAGCTCCGGTTAGAGTCCATATCACTCAGGACAGCTATCGAGTTCTCGACTTCGGCATATGCCAAAGCTATTTGCTTATAGCGTGCCAAATACAGGTTCAGATCCGCTTCTGTGCCAAAATCTTGTGCAAGCAGTTCATTATTTAGTGTTGTCTTTATGTTCATAGCGCCAAAGGACAAAGAAAATTGGTTATTTATCAGTATTGATGCTTCCCGCAGGGACAGCTACTTTTGCAAAATAATAGAAAAAGTTTCACATTATAAATCTACAAGTTTATGAAAAAGCTCTTTTTAGCAGCTCTCACTTTTATAAGTACACAAGCCATGATGGCGCAGACGCTGGAAAAAATGCAATGGTTCAATGAACCGGAAAACTGGGAGATAACAGACAACACTTTAAGTATGTCTGTCACTCCGCATAGTGACTACTGGAGAATTTCTCACTACGGATTCACTGTAGATGATGCTCCTTTTTATTATACAACCTATGGAGGGGAATTTGAAGTGAAGGTAAAAATCACCGGCGACTATAAGGTTCGTTTCGACCAGGCGGGTCTGATGCTCCGTATCGACAAGGAAAACTACATTAAGACCGGTATTGAGTTCGTCGACGGGAAATTCAATCTGAGTACGGTTGTCACTCACCATACAAGCGACTGGAGTGTCATTACACTCGACAAGCCTGTGCCTTACATCTGGATAAAGGCTGTCAGACGACTGGATGCCGTAGAGGTATTCTATTCCTTTGACGACAAGACTTACGTGATGATGCGAAATGCGTGGTTGCAAGACAATACACCTGTTCAGGTTGGTCTGATGGGTGCTTGTCCCGACGGCGAAGGATTCAACGTGAAATTCGAGCACTTCAAAGTAACCCACCTTCCCGACCAGCGAAGAATGGAATGGCTGAAGAAAAATGCCGAATAAAAGGAATCCTGCCTTATCGTTTTAAATCAAAGCAGGATTCTTATATTTATTCTTCAGGCGCAGGGCTGTCTTCCAACATAAGTCCTACGCCTTTTATCGTTTTCAACTGTACCGTACTGTCGGATGCCAGCAACTTTCGCAAGCGCGAAACGAATACATCCAGACTACGCGAAGCAAAATAATCGTCATCTGTATTCCATAAGCGATCTAAAATGGCCTCACGCCTGACAACTCTATTCTTGTTCTCACACAAAAGGCGCAGTAACGCAGCTTCACGTTCGGTAAGCGTCCGTTCTTCCCCGCCCGACTGTTTCAGCAAGGCATGTCCGGCTTCGAATATAAAGGACTGGCCAAAATGGAATTTATCTTCTTCGTTTGTCGACTTTATTCCTTTAGTCAGCTTCAGCAAAGCAAGAATATGCGCATTCAACTCCTCGGCAAGAAAAGGTTTCTTGATATAATTATTCACTCCCAGCTCATAACCTTTCACCACATCCTTGGGAGAAACACGACCGGAAGTAAACAGAGTAGGTGTTACTTCATCCGTTTCACGAATACGTCTTACCATTTCGTATCCATCCATCACCGGCATTTCGATATCGGCAACAATCACATCGGGGTGCGCTTCCTTCCATATTTTCAATCCGGTTTCCCCATTGTCGGCCGTCATCACCTCGTAACCACCTATCATATCCTCCAGTCCGCCACGTATGATGTAGCACAGATTGGCATCGTCTTCTACCAGCAATAATCGTATCATCGTTTCATTGTTATTATTCATTGTCAATCTTCGGGCAAGTCTTTCCAGTAATGTCTTCTTCAACTGGAAGATAGATAGTAAACTCGCTGTACTCTCCTTCGATACTTTCCAGCGTAACCCTGCCACCATGAGCTTCAGCTACCCGCAAAACATAATTCAGTCCCAGCCCGAAGCCAGCCGGACCTCCATATCGGCTTCTGCCCAATGCCGAGGCACGTTCGTACTTTTCGAATATCTTACTCTGGTCTTTCAGGGGAATTCCGAAGCCCGTATCGTGTACCTTTATATAATATTCGTTCGAAAGCTTTCCCGACGAGAATGTAATTTCAACCTCCTCACCCGAATACTTCACGGCATTGTCAATCAGATTGCTGAGCGCTTCTTTCAAAAACTCTTCATCCGCATAAACGGTATCTGCCTGCAAATTCCATTTATAGACAATATGCTTCACTGCTTTTGCCTTATACTTCTCGGCAAGGTCTTCCAGCATCGGACGAAGGCTACATGTTTCTTTTTCTAACTTCAACTGGTGATTTTCCAGTTTGGAGAGGGTAAGCACCTTGTTTGTCAGCGAGAGTAAATGCTCTCCCTCTTCTCTCAATATCCGGAAATAACGGGCTTTTTTTTCCGGCTGGGCATCCAGCTTTCCGGTTTCAAGTATCTGTGTACCCATCAGAATGGAACTCAGCGGTGTCTTCATATCATGAATCATGGCATACGAGAAGTCTTCACGCAATTTGGCAATCTTGTTCTGACGGAGAATAATGCGTATCTGATAAATGATACAAGCTATAACCAAGACCATGATCAGCACGGTAGCAAGCAAAAGCAACGTCATCCGCTGGAAAATTACCCGATACGGATTGGTGATAACTCCTTGCAGAAAGCGAGTTCCGTCAAAACTGATCGGCAAGGGAGAAGTTCGTAATACGCCTTTGCCATGCATATCCAGTTGACTGGAGGCCTTCATTATACGGCCGGTTGAGTCGACAATACACGACGCAACAGCAGCAGGAAAGCCAATCGAATCGAGCATGTGTGCATAAATCGAATCCAAATCCATAAACGAAACATCACGATTAAAATCTTTCAGAGCAATTTCCTGAAACGAAACATGCATATAACTCATCAGCCATTGACCTGGAGTAGACATAGTTTCCATGTCTTTCTCAGCATCAAAGTTGACGTTCATTGTAACCGTGGAGTCTTTCTTTGTCTTAGACACGCGCAGGAAAACCTCTTGCAAGGCTGCTTCGGGAAACAGTTCCTCCCCTTTCATCTGAATACTTTCCTTGGTCAGCTTATATGTGTTGACAAGCCATACGTATTGCAGCTCAACAATAGCAATAAGTCCCACCACAGCAATCCAACGGATATGTTTTATCTCCATAAGTCGTGTATTAACGTAACATTAACCTGCCCTTAACCCAGAAAATCGGTCGGGCCCTTTACTTTCGCACTGTCAAAGATATAGAAAATAACCCAATGCAATTTGATATGAAAATCTATTTTTTAATGAGTATCTTCTTGCTGGCAGGAGGCTCAGGCAGCCTGACGGCACAAACCGTTTCGGGTAAGGTTGTCGATACAGAACAGCAGCCAGTAGACGGTGCAACAATCATTCTCCAGACTTCCGACTCAGTTTTCGTGGATGCAACAATTTCGAATGCCGACGGAAACTTTGTGTTCAATCATCAGCCGGAAGCTTATCGGCTCATCTTTCAGCATCTATTATATCATACAATAGAGAAAAAAGGCAAAGAAAAAGATGCAGGTATCACGGTACTACAGGCTAAAGACTATGCGCTGGATGAAGTTGTTGTACGAGGGGAACGACCGCTGGTCAAGGTAGAAGGCAGCCGCTTGACTTACGATATGCCTCAACTCACTGCCAATAAGCTGGTGACGAATGTGTACGATGCTTTAAAACAACTGCCGGGAATAATGGAACAAAATGGTGTGTTGACGCTGGCGGGAGCCGGAATTATTAATATTATCTTGAACGGAAAGCCTACATCTATGAACTACGAACAGCTCGTTACATTATTAAAGAGTATGCCAGCATCACGTGTGGAACGGGCGGAAGTGATGTATAATACTCCCCCGCAATATCATGTGCGCGGTGCAGCAATCAATGTAATACTAAAAGGTTATAAGCCGGGAGAAGGAGGATTACAGGGAGAGATAAGCGGCAATTATGTACAGGCAGATAAAGCTGGAGAAGAAGGCGGCGTGACATTTGCTTATTTATCTCCCAAACTGGATATAGACTTTATGTACAATCTCAACAATTGCTACAACCGTCAAGGTTATGAACTGATTACCCGTCACACTTTGAACCATGAAATACATAACATCAGCCAGTCTACTAACGGAGAAAATCGGCAACTGGTACATACATTCCGGTTTGGAGGAAACTATAAGCTTAATGAACAGAGCCAATTGGGGCTGAGTTATACTTCCAGTCTTAATCCCGATAAACGACAATCGGTTACCTCTTCGGATAATCATTCGACTACCTTCAACCATGCCCCTGCCGAAGAACAGATGCATAACGTGGCTTTGAACTATACTTCCAGCTTCGGTCTGACAGGAGGTCTCGATTACACGTATTTCAGGAACAAAGAGGAACAGTCTTTCCGCAGCATAGAAACCAACGGGCAGGAAACGACCTTTCTCAGCAACACGGCTCAATATATAAACCGATGGAAAGTATATGTCGACCAAAGCCATACACTTTCCAATGCGTGGATACTGAATTATGGAACATCCTTTGCATATGTAAACAACCGTAATTCGCAAAGATATAATCTTGCTGCGATGAGTGGAATGAACAAAGAAAGCCGAGTTGACGAATATACTTGTAATCTTTATACCGGTTTCGAAAAGAGCTTTGGCACTCAATGGAGTCTGAATGCATCTGCTTCCATTGAATATTATCAAATGATGAGCTATAAAAAATGGGCAATCTACCCGATCTTGAACTTAAGTTATGTTCTTTCATCCGCACACCTTTTCCAGTTTGAGCTCAGTTCGAACAAGACTTATCCCGACTACTGGACGTTAAGCGGATCGACCAGTTACCTTAACAACTATCAGGAATCGACAGGGAATGCATCACTCAAGCCTTATACCGATTACTCCGCCGCTTTAATATACATCCTGAAGAGCAAGTATATTTTCCAACTCAGCTATGATTATATCAAAGATTACTTCATGCAAATGATATACCTCGACTCCAGCCGACTGAAAGCTGTATATAATTATCAGAACTGGGACTATTCAAAAGAGTTTGCCTTTACTTCTGTTATCCCGTTCAAGGCTAAAAAATGGTGGAATAGTCAGCTGATGATATGCCTGTCTTCACTTCATCAACAGGCAAGCAACTATTATGATGCTCCTTTCGACCGTAGGATATGGAATATAGCAGGAAGCTGGACTAATACGTTTACACTCTGTAAGCGCCCCAACATCAAGATGGAAATTAGTGCGACCGGTACATCCAAATCCATACAAGGAAGTTATACCATAGAGCCTGCCGCATTCATCCATACAGCCATTCGCTATACCTTTGCAGGAGATAAAGCTATGATTCAGATCAAAGGAAATGATTTATTCAATGGAGGCAACCACCTGACAACGAAAGTCCGTAATGGAAATCAGTATCTGGATATGCATCTGAGCAATTATATGCGTAACTACACCGTATCTTTCAGCTACAAATTTGGAGGATTTAAGAAAAAGGAAGTGAAGGATGTAGACCTTTCTCGTTTCAAGCACTGACAAGTCGGTCGGTCCTCCTAAAAGGAATTCAGTTTTACCAACCTCAGCCAGCATTGAAACTGCAATCAAAAGAGATTTCTGAAAGAATAAAAAGAGCAGCAGGCATACCAGTCACTATCCAGACCCGTATGCCTACTGCTCCTATCTTACTTATTATAAAGAAACTGTATTCATTATCTTTTCCAGCGCACCCGCATTATTACGTACATAACCGCCGGCATTCTTTCCTGCTTCCTGCAGACAAGCCTCATCCGAAAGGAACTTGTCCATCAAGCAATCAAAGTCTTCTTTGCCCTGAATTTCGAATCCTCCCCGACAAGCCTTCAGCCCTTGTGCCTCGAGGAACTTATAATTGTTCGGTCCAAAGATGACAGGAATACCATACACAGCCGCTTCGAGCGTATTGTGGATGCTGACACCGAAGCCACCTCCTACATACGAAATCTCTCCATAACGGTATATTGACGATAATAATCCAAAGCAATCTATAATTAGACAGTCGGCCTGTTTAACATTTTCTTCGGTTGCTTGGGTATAACGTACTACCGGACGCTTCAGCTTTCCAATGATTTCCTGTAAATGACTCTCGTCTATCACATGAGGAGCAATGATAAGTTTCATTTCCGGATGCTCATTAAAATAAGGGATGAAGATATCTTCATCCGGTGCCCATGAACTTCCGGCAACAAATGTCTTATGATTTCCACCCTTAAAGCTTTCCACCAGCGGTAATTCCTTGGCCTGACTACATATTTCCAGTACCCGATCGAAACGAGTATCTCCCACAACTGTGGTACGAGTAACGCCGATACTTTTCAGCAGACGGACAGATTCTTCATTCTGTACAAAAAGATGGTCGAAACATTTCAATACATTTTTGTAACTTCCCCCGTACCAACGGAAAAAAATCTGCTTCGGACGGAAAATAGAAGATACGCTATATACCGGAATATTACGGCGCTTCAGCTCACTTAAATAATTGCACCAAAATTCATATTTGATGAAAAAAGCCATATAAGGATGAGCCAAATCGATAAACTTTTTCACATTCCGAGGAGAATCAAGCGGCAGATAACATACCACATCCGCACCTTTATAATCCTTACGTACCTCATATCCCGAAGGAGAGAAGAACGTTTGCAGAATCTTATACTGAGGATATTGCTGACGAATCCGTTCAATCAGCGGACGCCCCTGCTCAAACTCGCCCAATGAAGCTGCATGAAACCACAAATATTTAGCCTGCGGATCAATATGTTGCTTCAAGACAGCGAAAGACTCTTTTTCACCTTTCACCATCTTGGCTACTTTCTTATTAAAAAGTGCAGCCAGACGGACTGCACTTATATATAGGCCAATAACGAAATTATAAATCATTTCTGTTTCTTATTTGAGTACCTCTACTGCACGGCGCATACGTCTTACAGTTTCTTCCTTACCTAATACAGCCGAGATATCAAACATATGAGGACCTTTTCCTTCGCCCACCAGCGTAAGGCGGAAAGCATTCATTATATTTCCCATGTGATAGCCGTGGTCTTCTATCCACTTCATAACCACTTCTTCCTGATGAGCCAGAGAGAAATCATCGAGTGATTCAAGCAAATCGGCCAGTTCTGTCATACGAACGGCAGAATCTTCTTTCCAGCGTTTCTTTACAGTCTTCTCATCATACTCTGTAGGAGCGACAAAGAAGAACTTGCAAGTATCCCACAATTCCTTAATGAAGCTGACACGGCCTTTCATCAAACCAACTACAGTTACAACTGTTTCCATTGGAGCTTCGATGCCATGTTCTTTCAGGATAGGCATAAACAAACCAGCAATTTCCTCATCACTCTTCATCAAGATATATTCATGGTTAAACCATTTTCCTTTTTCATAGTCGAACTTAGCTCCCGCTTTGCTACAACGATGCAGGTCGAACAACTTAACCAATTCATCCAGTGACATGATTTCCTGATCATTTCCCGGATTCCATCCCAGCAAAGCCAAGAAGTTGATGACAGCTTCAGGCAAATATCCAGACTCACGATAGCCAGAAGAAACTTCTCCTGTCTTCGGATCATGCCATTCCAACGGGAATACCGGGAAGCCAAGACGATCGCCATCACGCTTACTTAACTTACCGTTTCCATCCGGCTTCAGCAACAACGGCAGATGAGCAAATTCAGGCATTGTGTCTTCCCAGCCGAATGCACGATACAATAATACATGCAACGGAGCAGAAGGCAACCATTCTTCACCACGAATTACATGAGAAACCTCCATCAAATGGTCATCTACGATGTTAGCCAAATGATAGGTGGGCAGTTCGTCGGCCGACTTATACAACACTTTATCATCCAGAATAGAAGAGTTAATTACGACCTCTCCACGAATGATGTCGTGTACATGTACATCCTCATTCGGTTCTATTTTGAAACGCACTACATACTGTGTACCTTCGGCAATCAGCTTATCAACTTCCTCCTTCGACATCGTGAGTGAGTTACGCATTGAATTACGTGTAGAAGCATCATACTGAAAGTTAGGAACCTCCTTACGCTTAGCTTCCAGTTCCTCCGGGGTATCGAAAGCGATATAAGCCTTACCGTTATCAAGCAAGACCTTTACATATTTCTTATAAATGTCACGACGTTCTGACTGGCGGTACGGGCCATAATTTCCGCCGAAGCTTACGCCTTCGTCAAACTTAATGCCCAACCATTTGAAGGATTCGATAATATATTCCTCTGCCCCTGGAACAAAACGGTTGGAATCAGTATCTTCGATACGGAAAATCAAATCTCCGCCGTGCTGACGCGCAAACAGATAATTATACAAGGCAGTGCGCACACCACCGATATGCAATGCACCTGTCGGACTCGGTGCAAAACGAACTCTTACTTTTCTTTCTGCCATAGTGGTCTTTATCTAAAAATACGCCACAAAATTAAGCTAAATTTCCCGTTTTTTTCTTATTTTGCACGCAAAATATCCTAACACATGAAAAGTTTCCAGACAGAAAGACAGTTTTCATACAAGAAACTATTGTATAAATGCGCCATTTTCTTGGCAGCAGTTGCCGTAATCGTTTATTTTTTGCCGAGAGAAGGTACCTTCAACTATCAATTTGACATCAACAAACCATGGAAATATGGTTTGCTACAAGCCTCCTTCGACTTTCCTATCTATAAGGGAGATGAGGAAGTACGTCGGGAACAAGACAGTATCATGACTAACTATCATCCCTATTTTGTCTTATCAGAAAGTACAGGCGAAAAGGCAATCAACCAGTTCAAGAATGATTACAATAAAAAACTGCGAAGATTCATTCCTGACCCAACCTATTCGCATCACATAGAACGCATACTGAAAAATATCTACGAAAAAGGTATTGTTCCTGTAGACCAGCTGGCAAATTTACGGAAAGACAGCATGCGAAGTATTCATATAATCAACAAAAACACCTCTATTCTGCAAAGTACCAGCGAAATATACACGACAAAACGTGCTTATGAAGAGCTGATTTACTCGGATACGCTGCATTATAGCAAAACATTACTGCAACGCTGTAACCTGAATGAATATCTCACGCCCAACCTGATATATGATTCAGAGAAATCGGAAACCGCAAAGAAAGATATTCTTTCGGGGGTATCCTGGGCTAAAGGCTTTGTCATGAACGGACAGAAAATCATAGACCGAGGTGAAATTATCGACCAGCGTACATTTGACATCTTGAAATCCCTTCAGAAAGAATGGGATAAAAGAGGAGAAACCATGACAGAGAAGCGCCTGACCCTGCTGGGACAAATTTTATTCGTAGCCATACTTATAGGGTGTTTCATGACATATCTTGCTCTGTTCCGTTACGATTATTATCAAAAGAAAGGCAGTCTGGGACTGCTATTCTTCCTCATTATCTTTTTCCCTGTCCTGTCGGCCATCATGGTATCTCATGCTTTCATGAGCGTATACATCGTACCATTTACCATGCTCCCGATGATTATCCGCATTTTCCTCGACTCACGTACGGCGTTCATGGCACATATAGTGTCCATCCTGTTATGTTCTATCTGTCTGCGTACGCCACATGAGTTTATTTTACTACAGACCATAGCTGGAATGGCCAGCATTTATAGTCTGCGCGAACTGTCGCAACGTTCACAATTGCTGCGCAGCGCACTCATTGTCTTCGTTGCATATTCCGTACTATACTTCGCGCTCGACTTGATTCATATAAACGATATCGCACAACTTAATACATATATGTATGTAAATTTCATCATCAATGGTATTTTGTTGCTATTCACTTATCCCTTATTGTTCATTCTGGAAAAAACTTTCGGCTTTACATCAAACGTCACGCTGGTAGAACTTTCCAATATAAACAACAAGCTGATGCGCGAAATGTCGGAAGTTGCACCAGGAACCTTCCAGCATTCTCTTCAACTTGCCAATTTAACTGCTGCCGCAGCCAACCGTATCAATGCCAACAGTCAGCTGGTACGTACCGGAGCCATGTATCACGATATCGGAAAGATGCTGAATCCTGCGTTCTTTACAGAGAACCAGACGGGAGTCAATCCCCACGACCAACTAAACTACAAGCAGAGCGCACAGATTGTAATCAATCATGTAACAGATGGAATAAAGCTCGCCGAAAAGAATGATTTGCCGCAGGTTATTAAAGACTTTATTCGTACACATCATGGAAAAGGACTCACAAAATATTTCTATATATCATACCAGAACGAACATCCTGATGAAGATGTAGACAAGGAAGCATTCCGCTACCCGGGTCCCAATCCGTTTACCAAAGAACAGGCTATCCTGATGATGGCAGACTCTGTAGAAGCAGCGTCAAGAAGCTTGAAAGAATATACAGAAGAAAGCATTTCAGGCCTGGTAGACAAGATTATCGACACCCAAGTGCAAGAAGGTTATTTCAAGGAATGTCCGATAACGTTCAAAGACATAGCCACCGTGAAAAGCGTATTCAAGGAAAAACTGAAAACGATGTATCATACACGTATCAGTTATCCTGAATTGAAAAAATAAAGCTGCTGCATAAAAAAGACAAAGGAAAGAACAATTTTTACCATCTGTACAACAGATTCCTTCATAATTTTGAGAAAGAATCTAAACTTATACAGATATGAAAAATACTTTATCCAAAGGTAGTGCCAGAATCATTCTGGCTTATGCCATGTACGCTTGCATGGCAATACCGGCATCTTCCCAGCAGACTTTCAATCCAAAGGATTACCAATATACAGCAAAGGAATGGAAAGCAATTGTAAGGAAAAGCCCTGATGCGTTCTTCAAGACCGACGAAGCCAAACGAATAGCAGAAAATGTACTGGCTTATCAGAGAGAAACCGGCGGATGGCCCAAGAACATTCCCATTCACCGACCGCTGGGCGGAGAACTAAGCATCGTCTTAGGAGACAAGAACCGCCTCAACGACTCTACGACCGACAATGATGCAACGATTCTGGAGCTGACTTATCTTGCCAGACTGTACCAGCAGAATCCCGACAAACAATATAAGGATGCCTTTTTGAAAGGAGTAGAATTTATTCTGGCCGGACAGTATGAGAACGGAGGATGGCCGCAGTTCTGGCCCGAAAACAGAGGTTATCAGGTATACATTACTTACAACGATAATGCAATGGTGCAGACCTTGGAAATAATACGTAAGCTTCGTGATGGAATTGCACCTTTTAACGACTTGGTAGACGACAGCATGAAAGCCAGACTGGCTCAAGCTTTCGATAAGGGAATAGAATGCATACTGAATACCCAGATTAAGGTAAACGACCAGCCCACCATATGGTGTCAGCAACATGATAACATAACACTGAAACCCGCTCCCGCCCGCAGTTTCGAACTCCCCTCATTCTGCACGTCGGAAAGTTGCTCCATCATTCGCCTGTTAATGGAGTTACCCAATCCCAATGAACGAGTTAAAGCTTCTATAAACGGAGCCATGACATGGCTCGATGCACACAAAATACATGGCATACGCATTGAACAATTCACGAATGCAGAAGGGAAACCAGACAAAAGGGTTGTAAAAGATCCGCAAGCATCCCCCATATGGGCACGCTTTTATGACCTGGAAAAGGCAGAACCTCTATTTTGTGACCGCGACGGCATTCCTCGCAAGAACTTATCCGAGATAGGATACGAGCGCCGAAACGGTTACAGTTGGTACAATCAAGCTCCCGAATCACTTTATAAGCCCTACGAACAATGGAAAGAAAAATACATGTAATATAACTAACTTAAAGGCAAAGAAAATGTAACTCCGGCAGGTTTATAGCGAAACCTCTCCACATTCTCAGATTTTTTGTACAAAAGATTTTAGATTTTGTACAAATTTTCAAAAAACGTCGAGAGAAATTTCCACAAACCTGCCGACGTTTTCATAAAAATGAGCCGACATTATTTTTTCACGTCGTTTTACCTGACAATCAGCGCAGTGCGTTTCTTCGCCGACTAAGGTATAAGGAAATTATTTTTTATCTTCTTCATCCAGACTTTCGAGCAAACCTTTGCAGGCATCTTCCAGAATATCGAGAACATTCTCAAAGCCTTGGGCACCGCCATAGTAAGGATCGGGGACATAGTCCGCTACCTTCGTCCTGCAGTAATCAGTCATTCTGCCGATTTTCTTTTCCGTTTCCACATCGGGAGCCTTTTCTTTCAAGGCATCAATATTGCGGTCGTCCATACCCAAAATCAGATCGAAATCATAAAAGTCATCGGTACATACCGGACGCGAACGATGCGTTATATTATACCCACGGCGAATAGCATGTGCCCGCATCCGGTCGTCGGCAAGTTCTCCCCGGTGATAACTGCTTATACCTGCCGAATCGACCTCTATCTCCTTTTCCAGTCCTGCACGTTTGATATAAGTGCGCATAATCTCTTCTGCCGACGATGAACGGCAAATATTGCCTAAGCAGACAAACAAGATTCTTTTCATAGTCCTATCTTCAAATATTCCTTAAACTTATCTACACTGGTATTCATAATCAGACTTTCCGGGAAATCAGTTTCAGCAACCAGCTCCAGCGCATAATCATAAGTAGCAATATCAAATGAAATGTGAGCATCACTTCCCAAAATGACCGGCACATCATAGCGGCGGCACAGCCTCAGTATCTCCAGATTATTGGCACGGGCATCCAACTTCCCCCGGCAAGGCTTCAACGATGAATTGTTTATTTCCAGCAACGTATGATGTTCCTTGGCCGCAAGCACTATCGGCTCAAAATTAAGCTTTGCCGTCCCGTCACCCGGATGACTGATAATATGTATGTAAGGATTGGAAATGACCTGCACCATTCCGTGAGTATTTTCTTCAGGAGTACCTTGTCTATAACAAAGTGAATGAATGCCTGCTATACGCAAATCCAGCATCTTCAGGTAAAACTCGTCCAGATCAAGATTTCCTTCTCCACTCAGGATATTGATTTCTGTCCCCAACAGTAGTTCTATGCCGTACATCTGTCGCGGAACGACATGCAGGTTACGGAAATAAATCGGGTCGCATGTACCCGGTATACTCGGAGAATGTTCTGTTATCCCCAACAATTTCAGCCCTTTATCTGCAGCAGCCTGAGCCATTTCCTGCAACGAGCTGAATGCATGACCGCTTGCTACGGTATGCGTATGAACGTCCAGTTCTATTTTCATACAAATATCTTTTACATCGGATCGACATCATAATAAACCAGCAGCGAACGGAAACGCTCATCTTCTATAATTGCCCGTTGTACTTGCTGGAGATACTCTCGTACTTTCGACATCGAAGCCTGTTGTTCTATTTTTACTATTATCTTTTTTATAAACAAAGTCTGTATACGTGATACCGGCGGACGGTCTGGTCCCAACACCCGGCTTCCCAGTCCGTTTCGCAGATATCCTGCCATCAGATCGGCCGCCTGTTCGAGCACCTCCTCTTTTCTATGTTTCAAATAAACATATATCAACCGGTAGAAAGGCGGGTACTTGAACAAACTTCTCTCCTCAATCTGCATCCGATACAAGCCTCCATAATCGTTTGCCACAACTTGATGAATCAGAGGCAAGTCGGGAGATTTTGTCTGCAACACCACAAGCCCCTGCTTGTTTTTCCTTCCGGCACGTCCTGCCACCTGCGCCATCAGTTGAAACGCCCGCTCGTATGAACGAAAGTCCGGATAGTTCAGCATCGAATCAGCGTTCAGGATTCCCACCACACTGACGCGGTCGAAATCGAGTCCCTTCGAAACCATCTGCGTTCCTATCAGGATGTCTGTTTTACCTTCTTCGAAATCAGCGATAATCCGCTCGTATGCTGTACGGGTCCGGGTCGTATCCAAATCCATACGTGCAACACGTGCTTCCGGAAAGATTTGTTTAATATCATCTTCTATCTTCTCGGTGCCAAAACCCCGGTTCATCAATTCTACTCCTCCACAGGCAGGACAAGACTTGGGTACCTGATAAGTATAACCACAATAATGGCAAGTAAGCTGATTCAATCCTTTGTGATAGGTAAGACTGACATCGCAGTTCTTGCATTTGGGCACCCATCCGCAAGTACGACATTCTATCATGGGAGCAAATCCTCTGCGGTTCTGGAAGAGTATCACCTGTTCGTTCTGCTCGAGCGCTTCGCGTATCTTCTGAAGGAGCAACGGGGAGAACTGTGCAGTCATACGTTTTTTCCGGGCAAGCTCCTTGATGTCTACCACCTCGATATGAGGCAACTGAATATGCTGATGCCGTTCCGTAAGCTGTACCCAGCCATATTTTCCGTTTACAGCATTATAATAAGTTTCTATACTTGGAGTGGCCGTACCCAGTAGAGTCTTTGCACCAAACATAGATGCCAGCATGATGGCAGCACTGCGTGCATGATAACGTGGAGCCGGTTCTTGTTGTTTATAGGTATTTTCATGTTCCTCGTCGACAATGACCAGGCCCAGTCGGCGAAACGGCAGGAAGACCGAAGAACGTACCCCCAGTATCACATCGTAATCATGTTCGGTTAGTTGTTTACGCCATATCTCCACCCGCTCGGCATCCGGAAACTTTGAATGATAAATTCCCAGCCGGTTACCAAATACTCTGCGTAAACGTTCAGTAATCTGAGTAGTCAGGGCAATTTCCGGCAAGAGATATAACACTTGCTTGCCTGCTTGAATTGCCTGCTGTATGAGGTGAATGTAAATTTCTGTCTTACCGCTTGCCGTTACTCCATGAAGCAGACAAACATTCTTTTGATGGAAGTGTGCCAGGATCTCTTGATAGGCTTGCTGTTGTGCTGCGCTTAAAGGATTCAATTCTGCAGTTTCGACAGGTCCTTGAGGTAAGCGCCCAACCTCGGAAGTGTAGGTTTCGAAAATATGTTTTTCTACCAGTCCGTTGAAGATAGAGGTCGTTGCAGATGCGGCATCCAATAAGGTTTTACGTGAAACTTCCTTTATGGCTTTCTGTTCGCCGGTCCATCCGGAAAGTTCAATGTATTTCATTAGCAAAGCCAGTTGCTTGGGGGCACGCGACAGGACATCAAACTGACGACGTACGGCATCCTCCGTCTGCATAGCCTCTGCCAGACGTACCCGAATTTCGACCCGTGGCTTATAACTGCGCTTTAATTCTTCTTTGACCCTGATAGCCTCTTTTTCTAACAAAGACTTAATGACAGGCAACAGATTCTTTATGCCACTTGCCTTTTCCAGTTGTGTAATGCACTGCTCCGAATCATCAGACAGTAAATCGAGGACACGTTGTTCTTTTTCAGGAAGTGGTTTGTCTGCCTCAAATTCAGGATTCGGTACAACAAGCGTTTCGCTTTCCAGCTTCATCCCCGAAGGAAGAGCTGCTTTGTATACATCCCCCAGCGTGCACAGATAATAATCTGCCAGCCATTTCCAGAAATCATACTGACGTTTCAACAAGACAGGTGATGTATCAAGTACTTCTACGAGATCTTTCGTTTCATAAGTTTCGGGAGCATTCTGATGCACACAGGTAACAATTGCCGTATAATACTTTTTACTTCCGAAAGGAACTACAATCCGACAACCCGCTTTTACCTTATCCTCCAGGTCTGCCGGAACAGAATAGGTATATTGTCCGGCAACGGGTAAAGGCAATATGACATCCACATACTTTTTCATGGTGGCAAAGTTACAAAAAACAGAGCTATCCCATTGGAACGTCGGGCAAACTTTTATAGTTTTGTAAAGAAACTCTTAAACCATTATCAACATGAAAATATATAAGATAGGTATTATCGGCTGCGGCGGCATCGCAAAGAAGATGGCAGCTACACTGGGAAAAATGAAAGAGGTAGAATGTTATGCTGTAGCTTCACGCAGTCTGGAAAAAGCACGGACTTTTGCCGATGCATGGGGATTTGAAAAAGCATATGGTTCTTACGAGGAATTAGCCGATGATCCTAAGGTAGATTTGATTTATATTGCAACTCCACATGCCATGCACTATGAAAATGCGCACATGTGCATTGAAAAAGGAAAGCCTGTGCTATGCGAAAAAGCATTTACAGCCAATGCTCGCCAAGCAGAGTCACTCCTTGCGTTTGCCAAAGAGAAAAAGGTATTTATTACCGAAGCTATCTGGACCCGATACATGCCACTATCTCTAACCATACAAGAGTTGTTGAAAAAAGGTGTAATTGGTACTCCTTATACATTATCGGCCAATCTCAGCTACCCGATAAGTGACAAGGAAAGAATTATCCGTCCGGAACTGGCCGGAGGAGCTTTACTCGACATAGGAGTTTATACATTGAACTTTGCTGCAATGGCATTCGGTGATGAAATAGCCGAAATTCACTCAGCCTGCCAAAAGACAGCAACAGGTGTAGACGCACAAGAAAGTATCACGCTCTTTTATAAAGATGGAAAGATGGCTACCTTACAGGCGAGCATCTATGCACAAAGTGACAGAATGGGAGTAATTTCGGGTGATAAAGGACATCTGATTGTGGAGAATATCAATTGCCCGGAGGCTGTCCGCCTGGTTGATAAGGATTATCAGACGGTAGCTGTCTATAAAGCACCGGAACATATTACCGGATATGAATACCAAGTATATGCTTCCATTGAAGCCATAGAAAAAGGATGGCTGGAATCTCCATACATGCCTCATGCCGAAACATTACGGATAATGAAGCAAATGGACGGTTTGAGAAAAGAATGGGGAGTGATTTATCCTTGTGATTAATCTGCTGCATAGCAAAAATAAAAAGGAGATGCCTGACGGACATCTCCTTTCTCGTATTGATTTATTAATAAACACCTCTCTATCATCAGAACATATATGCCAGTGAAATCTGCCAAGTGTTACGTTTCATCTCGATACTCATCGTATCATCAATCGACTTAGCCATCTTACTTAGTCCAAAGTTATAGTTTACTCCAGCCTGCAGATGTCCCAATAATTTAAGACCTACTCCAACGTTGAACGAAGTATTGCAGGACTTCATATCAAAATTCTCGGTAAAATGTCCGCTTCCTACATTAAAGCCAAACTGAGGCCCTGCTGCAACATAGGCTCCTAATGTGCTTCCCAGCCCAAGTGTCCATTTTAAGTTTACAGGAACTTCAATTGTTTTAAGTGTCTGATCGACTTCTTCTCCTCCACTTACAGCCTTAGCACCTGACTGATTATATAAGGCAGCAACGTCTACGCCTAATCCTACAACCGGAATGGTAAACTCAGCCATCGGACCAATAAAGAATCCTGTACGATTATCACTTTTTACAATATCTTTCGAGAAAGTCAATTTCGAAATGTTTAGTCCCCCTTTCAGTCCAAACTGCAATTGGGCTTGTGCAGGCACTGCCATAAACAAACAGGCCAAAATCATTAAGGTTGATAAAATCTTCTTCATAAATACACAATATTAAATGTTTACAAGAACAAAAATAAGGAATAAATAATAAGAATGCAAACATCCGTATGAAAAGATAGAAATGACAATCTGTCTATTTTCAGGTCGTATTGACATAACGCAATGTTTATCAAAGTTTAAATTGCCCTGGCGTTCGTTCAACGAAAGTTAACGGCATCGACCAATATGTCAGTTGAAACAATTGGCACAGACTTTGCAAGTATATGGGTGAATCGCGAAAGCGAAAGGAGAAGCGGTTCAAGATAACAAGATTGAAAATAAAAAACTAAAATATAGGAGATTACAACTATGATGCCGACTAGAAGAAATTATAATCAGAATTGGTTACCAAGTATTTTTAATGATTTCTTTGATAACGATTGGATGGAAAGAGCTAATGCTACTGCCCCTGCAATCAATGTAATCGAAAACGAAAACAATTACAAGATAGAAGTTGCAGCTCCGGGCATGACAAAAGACGATTTCAATATTCATCTTACCGAAGATAATCAGTTGGTTATTTCGATGGAGAAGAAAAACGAGGTAAAAGATGAGAAAAAGAAATATTTGCGTCGTGAATTTTCTTACTCTAAATTCGAACAATGCATGATTTTACCTGAAGATGTTGATAAGGAAAAAATCAGCGCATCAGTCGATAACGGTGTCCTTAACATAGAGTTGCCTAAGATGACACAGGAAGAAAAGAAACAGGCCAACAAAGTGATTGAAATTAAATAAACAATTCTAACTGCAAAATCCCCGCTCCGGTCCATTCCGGGGTGGGGATTTTTTTATTTATAGCCATGAACAAGCCCATTATTATCATGAATTTTACAGGAGTATACGATTATGAACCTTTCTCCCGTAATAGAAAATTTACATGGATAGACTGTACGCACTTGCAAGGTGTAGAATGTTACTGTGATAAAGAGGGAGCACTCGCTCTTAAAAAAGCTATAGAGAACTATCCGGCAGAAGGGATTCACTTTATCGACTCCGGTAATTATCATTACCTGACAAAGTTCTGGACGGATAAAATACAACAACCTTTCTCATTAATTGTATTCGATCATCATCCGGACATGCAACCTCCTTTGTTCGAAGAAATGATTTCGTGCGGAAGCTGGGTAGAGGATATTATTAAAACCAATTCTTATTTAAAAAAGGTGGTTATCATCGGAGCTTCTGAACAGTTAATAAACAGTGTTGCTCCCAAATATCAGACACGAGTTGAATTCTATAGCGAACAAAGTCTTCAACAGGAATCGACGTGGAAAAGATTCTCCGCCGAAGTAATCAATACTCCAGTATACATTTCAGTAGACAAAGACGTACTCAACCCTCAGGCGGCTATTACGAACTGGGATCAGGGGTCTTTTACACTGAATGAACTGGAACATTTGCTTTCTATTATTCTGAAACATGAACAGACAATAGGCATAGATATCTGCGGCGAATGTCCTGCCACGCTCAATATCTTTGAAGAAGAAAAAGAAGCGCAGCTGGACAGTACAGCCAACAAAGAGTTGCTCAAACTTTTTCTAAGTTTTCAATCTCACACTTTTCAATAAACATTTAGAAAGTAAGCTGTATGGAAAAGCCCATATTGCGCAAGCTGGGTAAACGGAAGTAATCAATTCCCCGCATATCATTTTCCATGCTTGCAGAACTCATCGGATCGAAAGGAGCTTTATTGTATAACATAACCAAATTTCGCCCGACAAAAGATAGTTTTATATTTTGCATCCAGTTTACCCAACGATACATCGGAATTGTATAACCCAATGACAATTCTGCCAAACGAATATTGGTCATATCGTACATGTAAAGTTCACCAATACCCGACAACCCCGAAGTTGCTGAATAGTATTGAGGGGCAGAGATTTTCTTTCCTTCTATCCAAACTCCTCCCTTGTCACGTGCATCTGCTGTAGACTTTGAAACGCCGTACTGGTCGAGCATAGATTGTGTCATTGATAACCCTTCACCTCCGAAACTTCCCTGCAGTACGAATCCCAGTTCCAATCCTTTCCAGTTAAAATCATTCGTCCATCCTATTATATAGTCAGGAGAAGAATTTCCTGCGTATGTATATTCACTACTACGTTTCGGCAAACCAGTTTGAGTATTAAATATCATATTGCCTGCTGCATCTTTCTGAAAGGTACTGACATAAATATCGCCGATCGAACCTCCGGGCACCAGCCTTTCTTCTGCAAGCTGACCATATGAAGCAAGCTTTAAATAGTCAATATCAACAAGGTCGCCTGTTACAGGATTTACTATTTCAACAAAATCCTTAATTTCATTTTTATTTAAAGTATAAGTAAGGTTGGAATTCCATAAAACAGAACCTAAGGACTGATTCAGACCTAATGATATTTCCAACCCTTTATTCTGTATCTTTGTTTTTCCTAAATAAGTTTCCACTGGTATCTCGTTATCCGTAGAAGTTGTATACATGGTAAAGGATAGATTCAACTTATTATTAAATAGTCCCAGATCAACCCCTGCTTCATACGACTTCGTCTTGTCACTAAAAACACTTCCTTGTACCAGTGATGTCACATCTCTATCATACGACCATAATCCGTTAGGCAGACAATACTGATGAAAAGTACCGCTTTCTGCATAAGCCAGACGTAACTTCAGGAAAGACAAAATATCCGAATGCGAAATTATGGAAGTTGGAATAAATGAGAGTCCTGCCGATGGATAAAGAACATCATCGTAGCCTTCTCTTGTTCCTTCCTTCCACAAATACTGCCATTCTTTACGTCCTCCGACATTTATATAAAGAAAATCTTTGTAACCAATTTGCAAAGATGCAAACAACGCATCACTACGGTCGTGTAAATCGGCATCCCAATCTCTTCTTTTCGTACCATCCAAATTGTCAAGAGAAAATATATTTGGTTGTACCAAACTGCCCCCATGCAAACTGTATTCGTATTTTCGATCACGGAATGCCATTCCCAGCAAAGCATCAAAAGAAAAGTCACCTGCTGATTTTTGAAGATGAAAAGCAAAATCAGCATAGGTCTGATTTAAATCAGCATTTATCTTCCCATATTCTCCTAAAGAAGATTCCTTCAGTAAATAACGAGTCGAAGCATATAATTCTTGAGTTTGTACCTGTTTGTCTTGATCATAGTTGACATGTGCTGTAACATCCAACCAGTCAGTTAATGCATACCGGAATCCCAGTCCTGCTCGTATGCGATCTGTAGTATTCACAAACAAATTACGTTTTTCCGTCCAATACGGATTCTGCCAGTTAGCATAAGGCCAATACTGAACTGCATAGCCTTTATCCGGATCATACCGCTCGAAACAACTATATTCATCTTTCTCACGTAAGATTTCCGGCAGCAGATAAACCGGTACAATTGGATTGAAGTAATCACCTTGTGCCAGCATATTACGTCCTTTAGTACGGATATACATCAAACAGGCATCAATATTCAGCTTTCCATCCAGCAAGTTTGTCGTATTACGAAACGTCAGATTATAATGATTACTACTATTGTTATCAAGCAATCCGACTGCATTTTGAGTCATCGCAGAAAAATAACTTTGATTTACTTCCGTACCACCCGATACCGTTACAGCATTGTTTATGGTATGCCCCGTACGATAAAAGTCGGAAGGATTCCAATCGAATGAAGTTCTCGTGTCCAATTTCCAACTTTCATAGACATGCTGAAAATCAGGCATTACAAAAGGTTTGGCAAAAGTTGTTGTATTCGATACCGTAATTGAAGGTTTACGTGCTTTCTGTCCTTTTTTTGTCGTGATTAGAATTACTCCGTTGGCAGCATCACTACCATAAAGAACAGACACCTCCATTCCCGACAAGACAGACAGACTTTCTATATCTTCCGCATTAAATGAAGTAATGGCATCTGCCGACAACCCATACCCTTTATAAATAGAATAAAATTCTTCAGCAGAAAGCTGGGGAAACGGAATTCCATCAATCACAAAAAGCACATTATTATTACCTCGTAAACTTCTTGCTCCTCTCATTTCAATCTTCACTCCTCCCCCGGTTCCAACAGAACTTGGTTGAATAGTTGCCCCTGCTATTCGACCGACTAACGAATTAAGGAAGTTTGCATCTTTTACCTTTGTAAACGTTGTCCCATCCAACTCTTGCAATAGTCCTGACCTTACCGAGATTTTTGTATCCGATGTGACTTTTATCGTATCGGCTACCCCTACTTCCTCAGCCCATACATTAATTACCGAGAACGTCAATGCACTCCCCAGTAACAAAATAAAATTGTGTTTCTTCATAACATCATTAAGGTTTACTTTTAAATTTTAGTAGATGACAAAAAAATAAAATTCTATTGTTAAGTATTTAATTATCAATAGATTATATTTGCAAAAGTCCCTGAAAGTCAGTAACTTTAAAGAAA